>JBKBSH010000299.1:0-3517 GCA_046291795.1 Burkholderiaceae bacterium
TCGGCGCTGCGCTTGGCGGCACTCGGGCGAGAACCGCAGCCAGGACAAACAAGAGATTACCCCAGTGCGCGACATGGCGAGTCGCGACTTTCGTGCGCATGTGCCGGCGCGACGGCCAATCGTTTGTCGCACTCGTCGCGATCGACCGCGTCAATCGCGGCTGCCCGCGCGTCAGGCGCTGCAACCTGGGTCACCGACACGCCGTTCGCGCATTCGTTAACGTGGCCCGGCGCGGTCGGGACGAAAGCGGGCCGGGTGGCCTCGGACCGGCCGCAGCCGGGAAAGAGACAGACGAACAACCGATGTGTGAACTGTTCGCGATGTCCGCGCGCCATCCGGCGACGGTCGAAATGTCGCTGGAAGCGTTCTCGCGGCACGGCGGGCTGGCCGGCCCGCACAAGGACGGCTGGGGCGTTGCCTGGTACGACGCGCGCGACGTACGGCTCGTCAAGGAGACGTTTCCCGCGGCCGACAGCGCTTGCGTGCGATTCATCGAGCAGCACCCTTTCGTCAGCCCGTTCGTCGTCAGCCACATCCGCAAGGCCACGCGCGGCGAAGTCGTGCTGCGCAACAGCCAGCCCTTCATTCGCGAGCTCGGCGGCGCGTGGCATGTCTTCGCGCACAACGGCGATCTTCCCGGGGTCGAACGCGATACGCGCTTTCGCGCGGGGTCGTACCGGCCGATCGGCGAGACCGACTCGGAGCTGGCGTTCTGCGCACTGCTCGAGCGGCTGCGCCCGCTGTGGCGCGACGGGCATGCGCCCGCGCTGCCGGACCGGCTGCGCATCGTCGAGCGCTTCGCCGACGAGCTGCGACGGCTCGGACCGGCAAACTTCATCTACTGCGACGGCGACGCGCTGTTCGCGCACGCCGATCGGCGTCATCAAAACGACGGACGGATCGCGCCGCCCGGTCTGTGGCGGCTGGCGCGTCACTGCCCGGCGGGCGGCGAACTGGCGGCCGACGGACTTCGCATCCGCGCGCACGAAGGCGAACAGGAGGTCGTGCTTTTTGCCAGCGTGCCGCTGACGGACGAGGCGTGGACGCCGCTCGCAGCGGGGCAGATCGTCGTCGCGCAGCACGGCCGCGTGTACGCTGCACTCGACCCACACCCCTCGATCAAGGAGCCGTGATGGACGAATCGATGAGCTTTACGCTCGAACTGGAGCAGCTCCGGGACTACGAGTTCCGGGTCAAGTTCGACTGGCCGGACGTGCCGGAACTCAAGCTCGACGAGCCGGCGCCGCTCGGGCGCTCGTCGGGACCGAACGCGGCGCGGCTGATCGCCGCCGCGGTGGCCAACTGCCTGAGTTCCAGTTTGCTGTTCTGCATGCGCAAGTTCAAGCAGTCGCCCGGAGCGCTGCGCGCCGAGGTGCGCGGGGAACTGAAGCGAAACGAGCGCGGGCGGCTGCGAATCGGCCGCTTCGACGTGACGATCCGGCTCGCCGAGCCGGCGGCCGCGATCCAGCACTTCGACCGGTGCCTCGCGCAGTTCGAGGACTTCTGCGTCGTGACCGAGAGCGTGCGCCACGGCATCCCGGTCGGCGTGCGTGTAGTCGATGCCGGCGGCGCGGAGGTGTTTTCCGGCGGCGAGCGCGCGGCGCAGGCGTGAGGCGCACATGAACCGGCGTCGCGTCGTCGGCGTTGCCGTGGCGGCGCTCGCGGTTGCCGCCGCCGGTGCGCTCGCGTGGGCGCGCTTCGTGCGCGCGGTCGAAGTGCCGATCGTCGAAGCGGTGCAGGGCACGATCGCGGTTCGCGTAGTCGGACCGGGAACGGTGCAGGCGCGCGTGCCGGTGACGCTCGCCTCCCGCATCACCGCGACCGTGCGGCGGGTCGATGCCGACGTCGGCGACACGGTCAGGCGCGGGCAGTTGCTCGCCGTGCTCGACGAACGCGATCTGGCCGCACGGCGCGGCGTGGTCGGCGGCCAGCGCGCGGCGGTCGAACGCAACGTGCGCGCGGCGCAGGCGGCCGTCGCCAAGGCGCAGGCGGAACTCGAACTGGCGCGCAGCAAGCAGCGGCGCGACGCCGAACTGCTGCGCACCGGATTCGTCTCGCAGTCGGTTCTCGACGCGTCGGACGCCGCGCTTCGCGCTGCCGAGGCGAACCTCGACAACGCGCGCGCGGCGCTCGCCGCACGCGAGGCCGACGCGCAGGCGCTCGCGCAGGAACTGCGTTACGCCGACACCGTGCTGTCGTTCGCGCGCATCGTCGCGCCGATGGACGGCGTGATCGTCGCGCGACTCGCCGAAGCCGGCACGACCGTCGTTCCGGGCACTCCGATCTTTCGGATGGTCGACCCGGCGACGCTGTGGATCGCAACGCGGGTCGACGAGTCGGTCGTCGGTCGAGTGCGCGTCGACCAACCCGCGACGATCCGCCTGCGCACCGGCGAGACGCTCGCCGGCAAGGTCGCGCGCATCGCGCGGCAGTCCGACGCCGCCACACGCGAGCTCGAGGTCAACGTCGCGTTCGATGCGCCGCCGGCGCGCTTCGCGATCGATCAGGAGGCGGAAGTGACGATCGACGCCGGGGTCGACAACGGCATCGTCGTTCCGGTCGCGGCGCTGACGCGCGATGCCGAAGGCGCGCGCGGCGTGCTGGTGGTCGCCGACGGGCGAACGCGCTTTCGCGCGGTCGACACGGGCGCCGCGGACGGCGAACGCGTGCTCGTCCGCGCAGGGCTCGCTGCCGGCGAGCGCGTCGTCGCGCAGGCGCAGGGCGTTCGCGCCAACCTGCGCGTGCGTCCCGCGAGTTAGCCGAAGACGCCGATGGATCTCGCGTTCAAGGACATCCGTCGCCACCTCGGCAAGTTCGTCGCGACGATCGCCGGCGTGGCGATGCTGCTGGCGATCGTGCTGGTGATGAACGGCATCTATCAAGGCAACATCGCCGACGGCGTGTGGCTGATCGACAACACCGCGACCGACCTGTGGGTGGTCGAGCGCGGCCGCGGCGGGCCGTTCAACGAGCCGTCGCGGCTGCCGGCCGATGCGTACAAGAGCGTGGCCGCGACACCTGGCGTGACGCAGGCGAGCCCGTTCGTGATCTACACCGCGCAGCGCGCGATCGGCGGCGCGGACAAGCAGTTCACGATCATCGGCTACGACGTGTTCGGCGGGCTCGGCGGGCCGGGCCGCATCGCGCGCGGCCGCGCGATCGAAGCGCCACACTACGAGATGGTCGCCGACGCCAAGCTCGGCGTGGCCTTGGGCGAGCGGGTGCCGCTCGGCGAGCGCGTGTACACGGTGGTCGGCATCACGCGCGGCGCGGTCGACTCGGCGGGCAACCCGCTCGTGTATCTGTCGCTGCCCGACGCGCAGCAGGTGCAGTACGAGCAGGACAAGCGCGCGCTGGCAGCCGCGCGCGCGGCGAACCTGCAGCGGCTCGAACGCGCCGGTTACACGCCCGAGCAGGCCGCCAGGCTGCTGCCGCGGGGCGCCCCGCCCGCCCACACCCGCAACGCGGTGGTCGCGCGGCGCGCGCCCCGCGCGGCTGCCGAAGCGGGTCGCCGCCC
>JBKBSH010000300.1:0-3506 GCA_046291795.1 Burkholderiaceae bacterium
TGGTCCGGCGTGCGGTCGCGGATCAGCCGCTGCACCTCGCGCTCCTGCTCGGCGCTCAACGTGCGGCCGCTGCCCACGGGTCGGCCACCTCGGTCGACCTCGACGGCCTTCCAGCCGCCGGCCTCGTAGGCCTTGACCGCCGCGATCACCGTCGTGCGCGACATCTCGCACCGCGCCGCCGTCTCCTTCAGGCTCACGCCCGCCAGCCTCATCTTCACCGCGCGGCGCCGCCGCTCGTTCAAGGCCGCTAGCGGCAGCGTTCGAGAGTCGATCTTGGTCATGCAAGCTCTGACTCTTCGGGCGCTGGAAAGTTCAAATGTTTAATGCCGGATCAATAATACCGTTGCCAAGGCCCACCTGCGCACGCTGACGATCATTGGTACCTATCGTTGTACGGCCGCCTGTCGCCAGTGCTGCTTCGAGTCTAGTCCCGCCGTGCGCGGCCGTCTCTCACTGGAGGTGATCACGCGTGCGATCGACCAGGCACGCGAGTTGTCTCCGAGCCTGAAGGTCGTCGTTTTCAGTGGCGGCGAGGCCACACTGCTGCGTGACACGCTGTTCGCCGCCCTACGCTACTGCCGGCAGCGCGGCCTTGTCACGCGCCTCGTTTCGAACGGATCGTGGGGCAAGTCCGCGGCCTCTGCCCACCGCTTCGCGGCTCGCCTAGCGGAAGCGGGATTAATTGAGCTGAATCTTTCGACGGGGCCGGAACACCAGGAGTGGGTTCCGCTTCAATCGGTCGAGAACGCTGCGCGTGCTGCGCTCCAACACAGCTTGCGGACCGTCGTCTCGATCGAAGCCGACCGAGGCAGTCCACCGGCGAAGGAAAAGTACGCAAACCTCGCCGCGCTAGCCCAGCGGCAGCCCGGATCGTTTCGGCTCATCTACAGCGCGTGGATGACCTTCAAGGCCACCGGTACCCGCAGTGCAGAGCGTGCTCGTTCGGTGCCGCGCGACGTCTCCGGGCCGTGCGACCAGTTGTTCAAGAACATCGTCGTTACGCCGCATCGAGCCATCTCGGCTTGCTGCGGGCTGACGTTCGAACACATCCCCGAGATGAAGGTGGGTACGTTGGCGGATGCCCCGCGCGGCAACGATCTGGCGCGGGCGTACGAGGCGACGCTGGGCGACTTCTCGAAGATCTGGCTCGCAGTCGAGGGACCAGCGACCATGCTGCGCCGCGCGCTGGGGACCGCCGCCGAGGCACTGATCGCCGGTTCGCACCACATCTGCGAAGTGTGCGCGCTCCTGCATCAAAGCGAAGAAGCAGTCGTCGAGCTGCGACGCATTTACCCCGAGTACGCGCCCAGTGTGCTGCAGCGGTTCGGGTTGAAGACGTTCGAATCTCTCTTGCCTGAGGAGGCCGTGAATGAAGCGACGTGACATCATGAAGGGCGCCGGCACTCTGCTGGCCGGCATTCCTCTCGTCACCGAGTCCCAGACACGTCGATTCGGTGTCCCCGGCAGTATTTCGGAAGCGAATCCGACACGGCAAGCACGATTGCACCTGGCCCTCGCAAAGGGTGAGATTCCGATCCAGTTCTGGCAGACCATCGAGCGCGTCGATGCGCTGTGGCGCACGGTCACGACGGACGCCGCCGCGCGAGGCGAGTTTCGCCGTGATCCGGGTGGCGTCATCGCCGCGCACGGAATCGATCCATCGCTGATGTCCGGTTCGGACCGCGAATCGCGCGTGCTGCGCGCTTCTCGAACCGTCGGTGACCGACGCTCTGCGCCGCCGGGACTACTCCGCTTTCCTCGGTCACTTACAGGCGACGGGCATCCGCGCCGACACGGCGCCCTCAGGGCTGGTCCGCCGGCTGACCGAAGCCTTCCGCGCTGACGCGGAGAAGTACCGCTCGCTGTTGGCAGCCGGTGCGGTTTATGACAACAGGACCGAGTCCGCGGTGTCCGCGGTTCGCCTCGCCGCCACGCTGCCGGGGGCTGAGCCGCTGCTCGTTTGGTTCGCTACCCATGTCGTCGTCGCGGTCGATGCAGTCGTCGCCGTCGTCATCGTCGTGGTTGTGGCTGGCGTCGAGCGACCCGAAGCATTGCTTCAGACTACCCGAAGTTTGGCGCCTGAACACTTCGAGCAGATCGCGGACGCCAACCGCGTGGCGCGACTGGTGGGCGCGCCTGAAGTGCAAAGCCAGCTCATCAGGAACGCGGTGCGCTCCGAGGTCGAGGCAGTCGTACTCGCCGCAGAGGCGGCCGGAATCGCAGAGTTTCGAGGGCGGACCAGACAGCAGGTTGTCGATGCGGTTACCCGTCGTATTCTTCGCGTTACCACATGAACTCGATCGTGTCGCAATCGGCGTGCCTCGATGTTCCTTGTGTTTGCATTGCTATGTCTGCTGGTACTGGCGGTTTCCGGGGCTATGGCCCGTCGCTTGGCACCGCCTGGCGACGGCGCAGCCGCGACCGCGGGCGCGCTCGCATTCGTCGGCTTTCCGCTGGTGCTGTGGACCTTGCGTCTATCGACGGGTCTGGATTCGCCGGCCGAGCTTCCCGTGGACGTGCGATCTGCGGGCGCTGCCGCGGGCCTGCTGGTCGTGGCGCTCGGAGCGGTGTCGCAGGAGACCACGCGCCTGTTCTCGGTGTGGGCCGTCTTGCGGTTGCGACACCGCTTGCCCTCTGCCACATGGCACGGGATCGGCTTCGGCGGCGCGGAACTGCTCTACCTCGCATTGGGCGCCGCCGGCGCGGCCATCGGACCGGTGCTTGACAGCGCTGCCGTGCCGGCGGGAGGACCCATCGGCATCGTCGACGTCGCCATCGGCATCGCCGAGCGCTGCGAGGCTGTCGCAGCGCATATCGTGTTTTCGTATGCCGCTTGCGCCGCAATCGCCAGCCGCTCGCCGACCTGGTTCATCGCCGCCGCGAGTGTGCACGCCGCGACGAATCTGGCAGCCGCCGTGCTTCCGCGCGAGCAGGCCATTGCGGGGGTTTTCGTCGGTGTCTTGGCGCTCGCTTCGTTCGCGGCGCTCGTGCTGATTTACCGTAGGGCAACATGGCTGCGCTGAGAGATTTGTTCCGTCGGCTGCCGGGGGATGTCTTCGACCGGGTCTTTCTCGCGGTATTTCTCTGCGCAATCGCCGTGGCCGTGGTGGCCTATCCATGGATGTCGGCCGAAGTCCCAATCCACTTCGACCGGTCGTTGCGCCCCGACCGCTTCGTCGGCAAGCCATGGGGGCCGTTCGTGCTGCCTGCAGTGGCCGCTGTGCTGTACGGGCTCGCGTTCCCGGTGGTCTGGTTCCTGCGCGCAGTGGGCCTGGACGTGCTGCGAGGCGTCGTCAAGATCACCCATCTGGCGCTTGCGCTCGTCGCCGTCATTTTCAGCCTGCTGGTCGGCCTCGGGCTGCTCGGCCACTGAACCGGTGCGGCCGGGCGTCCCCGCGTTATCGGCCGAGGCACGCCGCAACCGAAGCCGTTGCCGCTGGTGCTGATCCATCTGATCGCCTCGGGCGAAGCCACCGGCAAGCTGCCCGAGATGCTCGCGCGCGCCG
>JBKBSH010000301.1:0-3506 GCA_046291795.1 Burkholderiaceae bacterium
CGTCGAACTTGCGGCGATAGTGCGGAACGTTGTCGTACGCATGCGCGAGCGTCCACTTCAGCCGCTCGAGCTGAAGCGCTCGCAGCTCGGCGCGGCTGGCGCGTTCGATCGGCTCGAGATCCTCGGGCGCGGGTCGTTTGACTGGCATGAGCGTCCCCTCTAAAGGTCGACCACGTGTTTGCCTTTGAGCGTGTGCGAGCGGCCGCGCATCACCGCGACCGTCCTGCCGTGCTGGTTCGTCACCGCGACGTCGTAGACGCCGGTCGCGCCGCTGCGCGCGACCTCGCGCGCCTCGGCGACCAGCCGGTCGCCTTCGTGCGCCGACGCGATGAAATCGACGACGATGCCCGACGCGACCGTCAGCGCGTTGTAGCTGTTGCACGCGAACGCGAACGCCGAATCGGCGAG
Source organism: Burkholderiaceae bacterium (assembly GCA_046291795.1). GTDB lineage: Bacteria > Pseudomonadota > Gammaproteobacteria > Burkholderiales > Burkholderiaceae_F > DSNY01. Next base: position 409 of record JBKBSH010000301.1, read on the forward strand.
CGCCGTGATGAAGCCGCCGTGACAGATCGCAAACCCGTTCAGCATGTCGCGGCGCACCGTCATCGCGAGCCGCGCATAGCCCGGACCGACCGCCTCGACCTGCATGCCGAGGCCCCTGGACGCGTGGTCCTTCGCGTACATGCCGTGGCGCACCGCTTCGGCGATCGCCTGCGCGTCGAGTCTGCCGTTGGCGTGCGTGTCGTTCATCCGTTGACTCGCGTCTACTCGCGGAAACCGCGCTGAGTCCAGCCGCGCCGCTGGATCAGCACGGAAGTTCGATAGCGCTCCTCGCCGTAGTGATCGCGCACGTTGGCCAGCACGCGCGCGAAGTAGTCGAGCCCGACCGCTTCGGCCCACGCCATCGGCCCGCGCGGGTAGTTGACGCCGTAGCGCATCGCGTCGTCGATCGCATCGGCCGTGCAGATGCCGTACGCGACCGCGTCCGACGCCTCGTTGACCAGCGCGGCGATGATGCGCAGCACGATCAGCCCGGCCGCGTCGTCGAGCCGCGAGCAGAAGAATCCCGCGCGGCCGAGCGTCGCGCAGACGGTGCGGAAGGCGGCCACACCGCACTGGTCGGCCGGCGCCAGCCCGAGCCGCGGCGTCGTCGCGTAATCGAGCGCGAGGTCGAACAGCACGAGATGCCGGTGCCCTTCCTCGACGGCGCGGCGCGTCGCGGGCCGGCCGTCGGAGAGCATCAGCCGCGCCGGGCCGATCTCCAGCCAGCCCGCGGTCCCCGCCTGCCCCTGGACGCGGACCACGTCGATGCCTGCGGCCTCGAGCCGCGTGATGATCGGCGTGGCCAGACCGAGCGAGCCGACGGCGACGATCCGCGACACCGGATCGGCGCCGCGCTCGACCTGCGGCTCGGGTCTGCGCACACCTTCGCGGTAGTCGTAGATGCCCCGCCCGCTCTTGCGGCCGAGCCTGCCGGCGCGGACGAGCTCGACCTGCGCAAGAGCAGGCGCATAGCGCCGGTCGCCGAAGGTGGCGTCGAAAACCGACCGCGTCACCGCCAGGTTCACGTCGTGGCCGATCAGGTCCATCAGTTCGAACGGCCCCATCGGGAATCCGCCGCAGTCGCGAACGATCGCATCGAGCGTGGCCGGGTCGGCCACGTTTTCCGCGTACGCGCGCCACGCTTCCGCGTAAAAGGGGCGCGCGAGGCGGTTGACGATGAAGCCGGGGGTCGAACGCGCGAACACCGTGTGCTTGCCCCAGCGCTGCCCCGTCGCGGCGACCCGTTCGGCGATGCGCGGATCGGTTTCCACGCCGCTGACGATCTCGACGAGCTTCATCCGCGGCGCCGGGTTGAAGAAGTGCATCCCGACCAGCCGCTGCGGACGCGCGAGCGCCGAGCCGATCGCCGTGATCGAAAGCGACGACGTGTTGGTCGCGAGCACGGCGTCGGCGCCGACGATTTCCTCGAGCGTGCGGAACAGCTTCTGCTTGACCTCGAGGTCCTCGACGATCGCCTCGATCACCAGCGCACCGTCGGCCAGTTCCGAGAGCCCGGCCGCCGGGACGATTCGAGCGAGCGTGCGTTCGCACTCGTCCGCGTCGAGCCTGCCCTTGGCGACGAGTGCGCGCAGGTCTTTCTCGATCGCGGCGCGGGCGCGCTCGACCGCCCGGGCGTCGGCGTCGAAGAGCCGCACGCGATGGCCGGCACGCGCGGCGACCTGCGCGATGCCCGCGCCCATCGTGCCGGCGCCGATCACGCCGACGGTCGCGCCGGTGGGCAGTGCTGCGTCGCTCAAGCTCATTCCCCGGTGAACTTCGGTGCGCGTTTTTCCATGAAGGCGGCCACGCCTTCACGGTAATCGCGCGAGCGGCCCAGCTCGCGCTGGAAATCGCGCTCAAGATCGAGGCTCGCCTCGAGCGTGAGCCCCGTGGCCGCGCGGATCGCCTGCTTGGTGCGCGCGTAGCCTCGCGTCGGTCCCGCCGCGAGCTGCTCGGCGACCACCCGCACGGTCGGCGCGAGCTCGGCGTCGTCGACGCACTTCCAGATCAGTCCCCACGCCTCGGCCTGCTCCGCGCTCAGTCTGTCGCCGAGCAGCGCCAGCCCCATCGCGCGTGCCGAGCCCACCAGCCGCGGCAGGATCCACGTGCCGCCGCTGTCCGGCACCAGCCCGATCTTCGCGAACGACTGGATGAAGCTTGCCGACCGCGCCGCGTAGACGAGGTCGCACGCGAGCGCGATGTTCGCGCCCGCGCCCGCCGCCACGCCGTTGACCGCGGCGATCACCGGCATCGGCAGATCGTGCAGCGCAAGCACCAGCGGTTTGTAGTAGTTCTCGATCGACTCGCCGAGGTCGAGCGGCGCGTCGCCCGGCGCCACCGCGCGGTCCGACAGGTCCTGCCCCGCGCAGAAGCCGCGGCCCGCGCCGGTCAGCACGACGCAGCGCACCGTGCGGTCGGCGCGGATCGCTTCGAGCGCGGCGCGCACTTCGCCGTGCATCGCGACGGTGAAACTGTTCAGCCGCTCGGGCCGATTGAGGGTCAGCGTCGCCACCCCGCGGCTCACTTCGAGCCGGATCGTCTCGTACGCCATGAGTCTCCTTGCGGCGCGGTGCGCTGCCGCACCCGTGACGGCCGCCGGTTGAGTCCGCCGACCGGGCCGATTCGTTGACCGGCCGTCCGGTTAATCGTAATTTGTGCCACCATTCCCGGCAAGCCCAGCGGCCCGGTCGAAGGCCGACGGTGTGCCGCGCGCACGACGCACCCACCTCAAGGAGACCTCCCGATGACGCACCCATTGCTCGAAAAGCATCGCGCCGTGCTCGACGGCGCGCTCGCCGCGATCGCCCGGCGCGGGTTCTGGAGCCCGTATCCGGAGCAACCGAGCCCGAAGAACTACGGAGACAACGCCCAGGACGCCGGCAAGCAGGCCGTCCATGCGCTGTTCGGCAAGCGCTTCGAACTCGACCAGCCCGGCACGACCGGCTGGGCCGCCGCCGACCGCTCGCCGTACGGCGTCCCGCTCGACGTGCAGTACCCCGTGTGCGACGTCGAGGCGCTGATCGCCGCGGGCGTCGCCGCGATGCCGGCGTGGCGCAAGCTCGGCGCGGACGGGCGCACGGGCGTGTGCCTGGAGATCC
>JBKBSH010000302.1:0-3471 GCA_046291795.1 Burkholderiaceae bacterium
ATCTGATTGACGCCGACACCCTCGCGGCCGACGTTGCCGGTGGCCATCGCGAGATTCGCGATCGCCATCACGGCAGTCGAACCCTGCGCGTGTTCGGTCACCCCCAGCCCGTAGTAGATGGCGGCGTTGCCGCCGGTCGCGTACAGCCGCGCCGCACCGCGCACCGACTGCGCGGGCACGCCGGTGTGGGCTTCCATCGCCTCCGGCGAATTCTCGGGGCGGGCGACGAATTCGCGCCACTGGGCGAACGACTTTGCTTCGCAGCGCTCGGCGACGAAGCGTTCGTTGACCAAGCCCTCGGTGACGATCACGTGCGCCATCGCGGCGAGCACCGCGACGTTGGTGCCGGGTTTCAGTTGCAGGTGGAAGTCGGCCTTCACGTGCGCGCCGTCCACCAGATCGATGCGGCGCGGATCGATCACGATCAGTCTTGCACCCTGCTTCACCCGCCGTTTCAGGCGCGAAGCGAACACCGGGTGGCCGTCGGTCGGATTGGCGCCGATCACCACGATCACGTCGGCTTTCTCCACCGACTTGAACGTCTGCGTGCCGGCCGACTCGCCGAGCGTCTGCTTCAGGCCGTAGCCGGTCGGCGAATGGCACACGCGCGCGCAGGTGTCGACGTTGTTGTTGCCAAACGCCGCGCGCACCAGCTTCTGCACGAGGTACGTCTCTTCGTTCGTGCAACGCGAGGAGGTGATGCCGCCGATCGAGTCGCGCCCGTACTTCGTCTGGATCTCGCGCAGGCGCCGCGCCGCGTAGGCGATCGCCTCCTCCCAGCTCACTTCGCGCCACGGATCGGCGATGCGGTCGCGGATCATCGGCCGCCGCACGCGGTCGCGGTGCGTCGCGTAGCCCCAGGCGAAGCGGCCCTTCACGCACGCGTGGCCTTCGTTCGCGTGGCCGTACTTGTACGGCACCATGCGAACGACCTGCTCGCCCTTCATCTGCACTTCGAATGCGCAACCGACGCCGCAATACGCGCAAGTGGTGACGGCGGTTCGGTCCGGCAGCCCCTGCGCGAGCACCGATTTCTCCAGCAGCGATCCGGTGGGGCAGCTCGCCACGCAGGCGCCGCACGACACGCACTCCGAGGACATGAACGGCTCGTCCTCGCCGGCGGCGACGCGCGACGCGAAACCGCGGCCGGAGACCGTCAGCGCGTACGTGCCCTGGATGTCTTCGCACGCGCGCACGCAGCGGTAGCAGACGATGCACCTGGCCGGGTCGTACACGAAGTACGGGTTCGACTCGTCCCGCGGTTGCGCAAGGTGCGTTTTGCCCGATGCGTAGCGCACCGGCGTAACACCCAGCGACTGCGCCAGCGTACGGAAGGCGCTCGCACCCGCGGGCAGGCCGTTGTCGTCGAGCGGGTGATCCGACAGGTACAGCTCCATCACGCCGCGGCGCAGCTTGTCCAGCTTCTCGGAGGTCGTGCGCACCTGCATGCCGGCTTCGACCGGCGTGGTGCACGAGGCCGGATAGCCTTTGCGGCCTTCGATCTCCACCAGGCAGAGTCGGCACGAGCCGAACGCCTCCAGCGAGTCGGTCGCGCAAAGCTTCGGCACGTCGATGCCGGCCTCGATCGCCGCGCGCATCACCGAGGTGCCGGCGGCCACCGTCACCTCGCGCCCGTCGATCGTCAGCGTCACCGGCGGCCCTTCTCGTGCCGGCGTGCCGTAGTCGGTCTCGTCGAAGCCCTCCGGCACGGGCCGGCGCAGGTCAGTGGCTTGCATCGCTTTCCTCCAACCCGAAATCCTCCGGGTAGTACTTCAGCGCAGACAGCACCGGATACGGCGTCATGCCGCCCATCGCGCACAGCGAGCCGTTGACCATCGTGTCACACAGGTCGCGCAGCAGGGCAATCTGGCCCGGCCGGTCCTGTCCGGCACGGATGCGGTCGAGGATCTCCACGCCGCGCACCGAACCGACGCGGCACGGCGTGCACTTGCCGCACGACTCCAGCGCGCAGAATTCCATCGCGAAGCGCGCCATTTTCGCCATGTTCACGGTGTCGTCGTGCACGACGACGCTGCCGTGCCCGACCACGTGGCCGAGCGCGGCGTATGCCTCGTAGTCCAACGGCACGTCCCAGTGCTCGCGCGGCACGTAGGTGCCCAGCGGTCCGCCGACCTGCACGGCGCGGATCGGCCGGCCCGACGCGGTTCCGCCGCCGAAGTCGTACAGCAGCTCGCGCAGCGTCGCGCCGAAGGGCACTTCGACCAGGCCGCCGCGCTTGACGTTGCCGGCCAGCTGTACGGCCAGCGTGCCGCGATAGAACGCCGCGCCTTTGGCAAGAATGACCGGCACGCTGGCCAGCGTCACGACGTTGTTGATCGCGGTCGGCCGGCCGAAAAGCCCGCTGACCGCCGGCAGCGGCGGCTTGGCGCGTACGATGCCGCGCCTGCCTTCCAGGCTCTCGAGCATCGCGGTTTCCTCGCCGCAAACGTACGAACCCGCGCCCATCCGTACCTCGACCTCGAAGCGCTTGCCGCTGCCGAGGAGGTCGGCACCGAGATAGTTGGCCGCTCGCGCCGCAGCGATCGCCGCCTCCAGCGCACGCACCGCGTACGGATACTCGCTGCGCACGTAGACGTACCCCATTTCCGCACCGACCGCGAGCCCGGCGATCGCCATGCCCTCGATCAGCACGAACGGATCGCTCTCCATGATCAGGCGGTCGGCGAAGCTGCCCGAGTCGCCTTCGTCGGCGTTGCACACGACATACTTGGGCTTGCCTTCGGCTTTCAGCACGGTCTGCCACTTGACGCCGGTCGGAAACGCCGCCCCGCCGCGGCCGCGCAGGCCGGAGTCGATCACCTCCTGCACGATCGCGGCTTGCGCCATACCCAGCGCGCGCCGCAACCCCGTCCAGCCACCGTACGCGGCATAGTCGGCGGTGGACAGAGGATCGGTAAGCCCGATGCGCGCGAAGGTCAGCCGTCGCTGCTTCTTGAGATACGGAATCTCATCGACCGTGCCGAGCGCAAGCGGATGATCGCAGGCGGCCGGAAAACCGCGCTCGAACAGCGCGCCGACGTCCTCCGTGCCCACCGGTCCGAAGCCGATGCGACCGCTAGCCGTTTCGACCTCGACCAGCGGCTCCAGCCACGACAGCCCGCGCGAGCCGTTGCGCGCGAGTTCGATGTCGATTCCCCTGCTGCGCGCCTCGTGCGCGATCGCGCGCGCGACCGCGTCGGCGCCAACCGCAAGCGCAGCCGAATCGCGCGGCACGTAGACGCGGGTCGCGCTCACCGCCTCCTGCACGGCCGAGTCTTCGCGCAGCACGGCGGCGATCAGCCGGTCGAGCGCGGCGGGCGTGAGGCGCGCATGCACTTCGTCGTCGATCGCCGCCGAAGGCGCGAGCGCGCACAGGCCGAGGCAATACACCGGTTCGAGCGTGAACGCGCCGTCGGCGGTCGTTTCGTGCAGCTTGCACCCGAGCGCCTGCTCCGCGTGCGCGGTGAGCGC
>JBKBSH010000303.1:0-3463 GCA_046291795.1 Burkholderiaceae bacterium
GGCGACGACGATCGGCGCGCGGCTGCGGCCCTCCGTGTACTTCAGCGCGACCGCGAAGTGCGTCGGGTTGGTCACGACCACGTCGGCCTTCGGCACCGCGGCCATCATCCGCTTGCGCGCCATCTCGCGCTGCGCGCTGCGGATGCGCGCCTTGATGTGCGGGTCGCCCTGCGTTTCCTTCTCCTCCTGACGCGCTTCCTGCAGCGTCATCCGCAGCTGCTTGTGGTGCTGGAAGAGCTGGAACGGCACGTCGATCGCGCTGGCCACCGCGATCGTCGCGGCGAGCAGCGCGAAGGCTGCGAGAAAGAGCCAGCCGAAGTGAGCGAGTGCCTGCGGCAGGCTCTCGCCGGCCAGCCCCGCGAAACCGTCGAGATGGGTCGTCACGTACCACGCGCCGACGACACCGAGCAGCAGCGCCACCAGCATCACCTTGGCGAGTTCCATCAGCGCGGAAGCCGAGAACATTCGGCCGAAGCCCTTGATCGGGCTGAGCCGTTCGACTTTCGGCGCTGCGGCCTGCGGCGAAAAGATCCAGCCGCCGACGGCGAGCGGTGCGGCGAGCGCGGCGAGCAGCATCGCCGCGATGAAAGGCAGCACCGCCAGCGCGCCCGTCGCCGCCAGCTCGCCGAGCCGCTGCGTCAAGCGCGACGCGTCGGTCGCGAGCGTGGCGTCGAAGCTGAGCCCGCGCGCCACGAGACTGCGGCCTGCGGCGAGCAGCGGCGCGGCGAGCGCGAACAGGAGCCCCGTCGCGCCGCCGAGGACCAGCAGGTGCGCCAGGTAGCGCGAGCGCGGCACCTGGCCCTCGCGACGCGCGTCCTCCAGCCGTTTGGCTGACGGGGGTAGGTTGCGTTCCTGTGCGGACTGTTCCGAATCGGCCATGGTGGCGGCGCACGCCCGCGTGACGGGCGAACGCGAGCGTCGCCGCCATTATTCGGAGCCGCACCTCGGCCTAATCGTCGAATATCGGCGCCGGCGCACGCTACTTTAGGGTCCACCCGCGCGCAGCCGCGATGCGGCCTTCGAAGGCCGAATTGGCTGCCGATCACCTTCCAATTGCAGTTCGTCCTGCCCGCAGCCCTCAAGCTGCGCGCGCCGCAGCCGACTCCCGGGATGCACGCCGTCGCATGCGCGCATCGACCTGGGGAACACGCAATGACCCGCCTCGAACTCGTCAAGCAACTGGCCGAATTCGCCACGCGCCCGCTCGCCGAACAGATGCAGCAACCGGCCGGTGCGGCGCAGCCCGCATCCGCCGCGAAGCAGCCGACGGAACTGTTCGTATGGTTCGAGGACACCTCCGCGCGAACGCGCAACGGCACCCGCGGCATCGCCGGACTGCCCGAGTCGCTGCTGCCTTACGCCAAGGGCATGCGCGTCGTCGAACGCCGCTACGTCGAAGGCCACTTGCACCTGCTGTCGGCCGTCCGCATCCGCTGCGACGAAAAGTTCGGCGAGCGCGTCGCCGCGTTGTATACGGCGGCGCTGTCGGTCGGCACCGTCGCCTGGATCGGCACCGGGCCGCAATACGCGCAGGCATGGGCCGAGATGTATCCGTACGGCGGGCAGCCGCAAGCTGCGGACACGCCGGATTTTCCGAGCGAGATCTGATCCAGTCCGACACCCCGAACCGCCGAGCACCGAGTCTGCCTGAACGGCGCGCTTGCCCTCTTCGCGCCGAATTGGGGGCGATTGCGTTCCTTTTTTGGTTCGTCTGCGTGGCATCGCGGCGAATAGAGTCGTCGCATTCGCCGGCTGCGCCCGGTTCAGGAACCAACTCGAATGCGAAACGGCGTCGCGGCGGGGGCCGCATACCGACCGGCCAAGGTCGTACCGAAGGCCGAGAAAAAGTATCAGCAGGGATTGGCCCTGATGCAGCAGGGCCGCTGGGACGAGGCTGCGCGAGCGTTCGAGGCCGCGATCGAGCGCTCGCCGAAGGATGCGCTGTTCTGGCTGAATCTCGCGCGGGCGAGACACAAGCAGGGTGACGCCGCAGCCGCGGAGCAAGCGGCACGGCGCGCGCTCGAACTCGACCCGCGTTCCGGGATTGCGCAGCGCATGCTGGCGGAGGTGCTGCCGATGCAGGGACGCGCGGCGCGGATCCCGTCGATCGCCGCCGGCACCGCGGACAGTGCGGTCAGCGCGTTCCTGGAGGCCGGCCTGGCGCTGCTGCAGGCCGAGCAGTTCAAAGAAGCGACCGAAAAGTTCATGGAAGCGCTGCGGCGCAAGCCCGACTGCGTCCCGGCACACATGGGGTTGGGCAACGCCTTCGCGCGCCTGGGCGCGCCGCTGCTCGCCGCCGAGTGTTTCCGCACCGCCGTCACGCTCGCGCCGGGCGATGCCTACGCGTGGTCGGCGCTCGTGCACCAGTCGATGCACGCTTGCTACTGGGGGCGGCTGGACGAGGACCTGCGCGGACTGGCGGCCGCGCAGGGCGCGCATCCGGACCGGCAGCCGGTCGCCTTCACGCATCTGTCGATTCCCGGCGCAACGGCAGCCGAGCATCTGCGCTCGGCGGCGGCGTTCGCGCGCGCGCATATCGGCACGCCGCCGGTGCTGCCGCGCGTCGCGCCATCGGAGCGGCGTCCTGGACGTATCCGCGTCGGATACCTGTCGAGCGACTTCTGCGAACACGCGACGAGCTATCTGCTGGCGCACGTCCTGGAGCTGCACGATCGCGACCGGTTCGAGATCTTTCTGTACTCGTACGGCCCCGACGATCGCTCGCCGATGCGCCGTCGCATCGAAGTCGCCGCGGAGCATTTCGTCGAACTGCGTGAAGCGGGTGCGCCCGCGATGGCCGAGCGAATCCGCGCCGACGCGATCGACATCCTCATCGACCTGAAGGGCTACACCTACGGCAGCCGGCCCGAGGTGCTCGGCTATCGTGCCGCACCGATCCAGGTGAACTTTCTCGGCTACCCCGGCACGCTGGGCACTCCGCTCGCCGACTACATCGTCACCGACCCGATCGTCACGCCGCCCGAAGCGGCGAAAGACTACGTCGAGAAGTTCGCCTACCTGCCCGACTGCTACCAGCCCAACGACCGCAAGCGCCCGATCGGTCCGCCCGTGGCGCGCGCCGATTGCGGCCTGCCCGAGCGTGGCTTCGTCTTCTGCTGCTTCAACAACACCTACAAGATCACGCCGGCGATGTTCGACGTCTGGTGCCGGCTGCTCGCGCAGGTCGAAGGCAGCGTGCTGTGGCTGCTCGACGCCAACCTGCAGGCAAAAGACAACCTGCGCGCCGAAGCGCGCGCGCGCGGCGTCGCGCCCGAGCGGCTCGTCTTCGCACCGAAGCTGCCGCTCGCGCAGCACCTCGCGCGGCTCGCCAACGCCGACCTCGTTCTGGACACGCTGCCATACAACGCGCACACGACGGCGAGCGACGCGCTGTGGGCGGGTGTGCCGCTCGTGACCTGTCCCGGCGAAACCTTCGCGTCGCGCGTCGCCGCCAGCCTGCTGC
>JBKBSH010000304.1:0-3455 GCA_046291795.1 Burkholderiaceae bacterium
ACGATGCAGACCTTCGATCCGCGCATCTACGCGGTCGGCGAATGCGTCAGTCACCGCGGCGTCGCTTACGGGCTGGTCGCGCCGCTGTTCGAACAGGCCAGGGTGGCGGCGAACCACCTGGCCGGGTTCGGCATCGCACGCTACGCCGGATCGGTCACCGGCACGAAGCTGAAAGTCACCGGCATCGACGTCTTTTCGGCCGGCAACTTCCTCGGCGGCGAGGCGTGCGAGGAGATCGTGCTGTCGGACCCGAACGCCGGCGTGTACAAGAAGCTGGTCGTGCGCGACGACAAGCTCGTCGGCGCCTGCCTGTACGGCGACACGGTCGACGCGTCGTGGTACTTCAAGCTGCTGCGCGAGGGCCGGTCGATCGCCGACATCCGCGACCACCTGATGTTCGGCGAACCGAATCTCGGCGACGCGGGACACATGGGCCGCAGCAAGGCGCTCGCGCTGGACGACGCCGACGAGGTGTGCGGCTGCAACGGTGTCACCAAGGGGGCGATCGTGCGCGCGATCCGCGTGCACAAGCTCGCCACGCTGGACGACGTGCGCAAGTGCACGAAGGCGAGCTCCTCGTGCGGCTCCTGCACCGGGCTGGTCGAGCAGCTGCTGATCGCCACCGCCGGCGCCGACTACTCGCCGGCGCCGAAGAGCAAGCCCGTCTGCGGCTGCACCGATTCGACGCACGCCGAAGTGCGGCAGGCGATCCGCGAGCTCGAGCTGCTGTCGATTCCGCAGGTGTTCGAGCGGCTCAATTGGCGCACGCCGAACGGCTGCGCCACCTGCCGGCCGGCCGTCAACTACTACCTGATCTCCACGTGGCCGAAACGCGCGGCCGACGATCCGCAGTCGCGCTTCGTCAACGAGCGCGCGCACGCCAACATCCAGAAGGACGGCACCTTCTCGGTCGTGCCGCGCATGTGGGGCGGCGAGACGAACGCCGCCGAACTGCGCCGCATCGCCGACGTGGTGGACAAGTACCGGATCCCGACCGTGAAGGTCACCGGCGGGCAGCGCATCGACCTGCTCGGCGTGAAGAAGGAGGACTTGCCGGCCGTCTGGAAAGACCTCGGCATGCCGAGCGGCCACGCGTACGCGAAGGCGCTGCGCACCGTCAAGACCTGTGTCGGCTCCGAGTGGTGCCGCTTCGGCACGCAGGACTCGACCGCGATGGGCAAGGCGCTGGAGCGCGCGCTGTGGCGCATGTACGCGCCGCACAAGGTCAAGCTCGCGGTGTCCGGCTGCCCGCGCAACTGCGCCGAGGCGGGCATCAAGGACGTCGGCGTGATCGGCGTGGAGTCGGGCTGGGAGATCTACGTGGCCGGCAACGGCGGCATCAAGACCGAAGTGGCGCAGTTCCTGGTCAAGGTCAGGACCGCCGCGGAAGTTCTGGAGTACGCCGGCGCCTTTCTGCAGTTGTATCGGGAAGAGGGCTGGTATCTGGAGCGCACCGTGCACTACGTGCAGCGTGTCGGACTCGATCACGTGAAAAAGAAGGTCCTCGAAGACGCCGCCAATCGCAAGGCGCTGTGGGAGCGGCTGCTGTTCTCGCTCGCCGACGAGCCCGATCCGTGGCACGAACCCGAGCGCGCCGGCATCGATCTGCGCCAGTTCGCGCCGATCCGCCTCGCGCCGCAGTCGCAGTCCCTTACGCCTTCACAGCCGGCACAGGCGCGCCCATCGGCACCCGCACGTGCGGCAGAGGCAAACGACACAAGGGCAGAAAGCGCGTCCACGCCCGAGGTCTCGCCATGAACGCGCCCATGCACGAATGGACCGACGTCTGCGCGTTCGAGGACGTCCCGCCGCTGGGCGCACGCGTCGTGCGGCGCGACGCGCATGTCGCCGACGTGGCGCTGTTCAGGACCGGCGACGGCCGTTTGTTCGCGCTGGAAGACCGCTGCCCGCACAAGGGCGGTCCGCTGTCGCAGGGCATCGTCGCCGGCGAGCGGGTCACGTGCCCGCTGCATGGCTGGGCGATCGAGCTCGGTACCGGCGCGGCGGTCGCCCCGGACCACGGTGCGACGCGCTGCTTCGCCGTGCGCGTCGTCGACGGGCGCGTGCTGCTCGACGCGGCCGCCTGGGACCTGTCGGCGGCCGCGCCGCGTGTGGCCGCCTGCCCGCTGTCCGCGGCGCGCGCGCCGCTCGATGCGGCCCGCGCATAACGTCGTTCGCGCACGCCGATGGAGTCGGTACGCGCAATCCGCTCGACCTGCCCGTACTGCGGCGTCGGCTGCGGCGTGATCGTCGAGGCGCGCGGCGACGAGATCGTCGGCGTGCGCGGCGACCCGCAGCATCCGGCGAACTTCGGTCGACTGTGCACGAAAGGTGCAACGCTGCATCTGACCGCGCGGCCGATCGTCGCGCAGCAGGTGCGCGCGCTCGCGCCCGAGCTGCGCCCGCGACGCGCGGCGGCGCGCGCCCCGACCGACTGGGACACGGCGCTCGATCACGTCGCCGCCCGCATCGCCGGGTGCGTTGAGCGCCACGGGCCCGACAGCGTCGGCATCTACATCTCCGGCCAACTGCTGACCGAGGACTACTACGTCTTCAACAAGCTCGCCAAGGGGTTGCTCGGCACCAACAACATCGACAGCAACTCGCGGCTGTGCATGTCCAGTGCGGTGGCCGGCTACAAACAGACGCTCGGCGCCGATAGCGTGCCGACCTGCTACGAGGACATCGATCGTGCCGACCTGTTTTTCTTCGCCGGCTCCAACGCCGCCTACGCGCACCCGGTGCTGTACCGGCGTGTCGAGGAGGCGCGCCGCCGCAACCCGGCGGCAAGGGCGATCGTCGTCGATCCGCGCCGCACGGACACCGCTGCGGGCGCGGACCTGCACCTGCAAATTTTGCCCGGCACCGACGTGGCGCTGTTTCACGGCCTGCTGCACCTGCTGCTGTGGGACGAGCGCATCGACCGCGACTTCGTCGCCGCGCACACCGAAGGCTTTGCCGAACTGAAGGCGCTGGTGCGCGACTACGCTCCGGCGACGGTCGCCCGGCTGTGCGGAATCCGCGTCGACGACCTGGTACGGGCCGCGCAATGGTGGGGGCAGGCGCACGCGGTGTTGTCGTTGTACTGCCAGGGACTGAACCAGTCCACCGCCGGCACGGCGAAGAACGCCGCGCTGATCAACCTGCATCTTGCGACCGGGCAGATCGGGCGCCCCGGCGCCGGACCGTTTTCGCTCACCGGGCAGCCGAACGCGATGGGCGGCCGCGAAGTCGGCGGCATGGCCAATCTGCTGTGCGGGCATCGCGACCTCGGCAACCCGCAGCATCGCGCCGAAGTGGCGAGGCTGTGGGGCGTGGCGGATCTGCCGGCCGCGCCCGGCAAGACGGCGGTGGAGATGTTCGAGGCGGCGCGCGCCGGGCAGATCAAGGTGCTGTGGATCGTGTGCACGAACCCCGCGCAGTCGGCTCCGAACCAGCGGCTGGTGCGCGAGGCG
>JBKBSH010000305.1:0-3407 GCA_046291795.1 Burkholderiaceae bacterium
CTGAGCAACGGGTCCGTTCGTGGGAAGACGTGGTCTCGTCATCGGTCTTGCGATCGCCGGTGCCATTGCTGTCGCGCTGTTCGTCGTGCGTCAGTGGTGGACGTCGTCGAGCGAGGACGCCGCCGAAGCGGCACAACGCACATCCACAGTCGCCAGGACGCCGCCGCTGCGCACCCTGCAGGGCAAGCCCGTGTGTGCGCCGGATGCGAATCCGCTGCGAGGCGACTGCCTGCCGGCGTATCTGGCAAATCTTCCGCCACATCCGGGGCCGGCGGGCAACGCCACCGTCGAAGGCGTGGACTCGAACCACGACGGCATCCGCGACGACATCGAGATCTTCATCGCCGAGAACTACGGCTACTCGGAGCGGGCGGTGCGCGCGTTGAGGTCGATCGCCCGCGACGTGCAGCGCGACCTCGTCGATCCGCCCAGGACGCCGGAGGAGGCGGTGGCGCGGGTCAATGCGAGGCGCTCGATTGACTGCTACGGACGCACCGTGGACTGGGAGACCCGCGTCAGCAGGCGGGCGATGATGGACGTCATCGCCGAGACCGTGAACACACCCGCGCGCTTCGAGCTATTCCGCCGCAAGGAGAAGCTGCTGGCCGGACAGGTCGTCGAAGGAGTCGATCCGCGACTGACGATCGAGGAGATCTGCGGGTATGACCCGGCCAAGTTGAAGAACTGAGTTGCAATGCACAGGGAGGGGGAAACATGATCCGGCTCGCCATGGCTTTCTCGATGGCGTTGTCTGCGACAACGGCCTTGGCAGCAAACATGGATCCCAGGCTGGCCAAGTTCGACGTGTGCGGACGGTACGAGATCTTCCACATCAACGGGATTGACGACCGAGCGGGATGCCCGAGATAACCTGGATCAACTGGGCAACGCCTACGGCAACGCCCACAACGAACACCTGATCGCCTACCGCCTCGCCTACAACCCCACGCAGGGCGCGCTGCTCGATCTGGTCGACGTCTTCGCGCAGAAACTGAACGAGTACCCGGGCGCGACCTTCGCGATGATCGTGCGCGCCTTTCTCGGCCGCGTGCGCGATCCGCTGCCGGTGCCGCTCGCAGATGAACTGCAGCGCATCCTGATCGAGCGCATCCGCGGCACCGGCTACGTGTCGCTGAACGACACCGATCTGGCCCTCGTGGTCGACCGCGTCCGCCGCCAGCGAATGAGCGGCGCCAAGACGCTGCTCGTGCCGCATTCGCAAGGCAGCCTATACGCGAACTCGGCCTACGCGCTGCTTACCCAGGGAGCAGGCGCCGTCCCTGCGAAGTCGCTCGCGATCGTCGCGGTGGCAAGCCCCGCCGCGTACGTGGCCGGTGCCAACGGCCGACACGTGACTTCGCGACAGGATCTCGTGATCTTCGGACTGCGCAAGCTGCTCGGCAACGGCAGCGTGCTTCCGGGCAACGTCAGGCAGCCGCTGACGCTCGACGATCCGCTCGGCCACAGCTTCCAGGCGATCTATCTGCGGCCGAACACGAATGCGCGGACGAAGTTGTTGAGCGACATCGCGGCCGTGCTGGATTCACTCCGGACGGAGCGTCACGACCAGATCGACTCATTCTTGCTGTCGGGAGCGCGGTGGGACCCCGAGATTGTCCCGAAGCCCCCGCTTTGCGGACGCCCTGCGCGACTGGTGTGGGAGGATGGCTGGTCCAACCCCGGTCAGCGGGAGGTGCTTCGGATGATCGATGGCGATCACGGCGAACTTGAGGGGCTGGTCACGGCAAACCTGCGGGCGTGCTACGCGAAAGCGCTAAATACATATAAGTCGTTTCTGCTCGGCGAGATTTACGCGCCCCCCTGGATGACATGCTTCCCCTTGACGCGACAGCAACCTTACTTCGACGCTTGGCGGATCCATAGCGGAGATGGTCAGGTGATGACCTACTCCGAAGAAGTCGATTTCTGGTCCGTACCTGCCTTCAACTGTCCCGACGGGCTCTTGGTCTCGCCAAACGTCAAGCCCGTTCACGGAACGATATCTCTCGGGTACCAATGCAACCGATAGCCCTGAACACCAGCGCCCACTCGAGCGCGGCAACGTCCTTTCCTCACGGCCGCAGATAAACCGCAGTCTCGCGACCGAGCAGCCGCTCGAGCCGCTCGGCCAGCGCCAGCGCCGCGGCGCGATCCGCCAACCTGCCCGCCAGCACGCGATGCAACGCACCATCGCGCTCCACGCGCGGCGCGCCCGCGGCGAGCAAGTCGTCCGCGTACTGCTCGATCAGCACGGCGATGCGCTCGCGCAGCGCTTCGGCGTTGCCGGCGATCGAGAAAGCGCCCAACTGCACCGACCATGGCCCCGAGCCGGCACTTGCCGGCGCGGCGACGGGCCCGGGCGCGGCGTCCTGTACCGATCGAAGCGCCGGCGGCGGCGCGCGCTCCGCGGGCTGCGGGGAGGCTGCGGTCTCGTAGCGGCCGGAGCGAATGTCGGCGTGGGTCAGCCGCACCACCTCGACCTCGCCGGTGCCGGTGGCGGCGATGCCCAGCTTGACGGCCGCGGCGTACGACAGATCGATCACGCGGTCGGGCTTGAACGGCCCGCGGTCGTTGATGCGGACGACCGCCGACGCGCCGCTGCGCACGTTGGTCACGCGCGCGTAGCTCGGAATCGGCAGCGTCGGATGCGCGGCGCTCATCGCGAACATGTCGTAGCGCTCGCCGCTGGACGTCCGGTTGCCGTGGAACTGGCGGCCGTACCACGACGCGAGCCCGCGCTGGCGAAACGGTCGGTCGTCGGTGATCGGCGTGAAACTGCGGCCGAGCGCGCGGTACGGGCGGTTCGCGTACGGGTGCAACGGCTCGATGCGCGGCACCGCATCGGGCGTGGCGGCCAGATCGGCCGGTGCGCGCTCGGGCGGGCCGTCGTCCTGATAGAAGCCGCCCGCGCGCCTGCCCGGCGCGGTCGAACACGCGGCGAGCGCCAGCACGAGTGCAGCGACGGCGATGCGGCGGATGACTCGCGCTGCGCCCATCGCGCCTACCTGCGCAGCACGACGACGTCCTGGCGAAGCACGCGCCTGAGCTGTGCGGCGAGCGCCTGCGCCGCTTCGCGGTCCGGCAGATCGCCGACGAGGACGTGCGAGCGGTTGCCGATGCGCTCGACGCGCACGATGCTTTGCGCGGCAGCGACGTCCGTCGACGCGAGCCGCGCAGCCACGCGCTCGCGGTCGCGCTCCGCATTCGCGGCGACTGCGAACACGCCGACCTGCACGGCCCAGCGTCCGGGTGCCAGCGGTGCGGGCGGACGAACCGATGCGGCGCTGCCGGTCTTCGGCGCGACCGCCGCGGCGGCACCGGGTTGGCCGCGCGACGGCGGCGGCGCGGGCGACAGCGCGCTCGCCGGGCGCTCGCTGGCAAGGTTCGGCCCGTCGGCACGCGCGGCC
>JBKBSH010000029.1:0-9729 GCA_046291795.1 Burkholderiaceae bacterium
GGGGCCCGACTACATCGATCCGCTGTGGCTGACGGCGGCCGCGGGCCGGGCCTGCCGCAACCTCGACCTGTACCTTTCGGCTCCGGACGAAGTGCAACGCGCGTTCGATGCGGGCTGCGCCGGCGCCGACGTCGCGCTGGTCGAAGGCAACAAGGGCCTGTACGACGGTCTCGCGCTCGACGGCAGCAACAGCAATGCGGCGCTGGCGAAGCTGCTCGACCTGCCGGTCGTGCTGGTGCTCGACGCGCGCGGCATGACGCGCGGGATCGCACCGCTCGTGCTGGGCTACCAGGCGTTCGACCGCGATGTCCGCATCGCCGGCGTGATCCTCAACCGGCTCGGCGGATCGCGCCACGAATCCAAGTTGCGTGCGGTGATCGAGCACTACACCGACGTGGAAGTTCTCGGCGCGCTGCACGAGGACCCGCGGCTGGCGATCGACGAGCGCCACCTCGGCCTCATCCCGGCCACCGAAGTCGCCGAGTCTCGCGAGCGGATCGATCGGCTCGCGCAAGCCGTCGCCGCGGCAATCGACCTCGATCGGCTGCTCGCGTCGGCCGGCTCGGCGGTGCCGCGCAGCGTGCCCGCGGCGCATGCGTCGGCAACCGGCGTGCACCGGCTGCGCATCGGCATCGCGCGCGACCGCGCTTTCGGTTTCTACTACCCGGAGGACCTCGAAGGGCTGCAGCGCGCGGGTGCCGAACTGGTCTTCTTCGATTCGCTCGCCGCGCAGCGCCTGCCCGACGTCGATGCGCTGTTCATCGGCGGCGGCTTTCCGGAAGTCCTCTCCGCAGAGCTTGCAGCGAACCGTTCGCTGCTCGCCGACATCCGCAACGCGGTCGAGGGAGGGTTGCCCACGTACGCCGAATGCGGCGGGCTGATGCTGCTGGCGCGTTCGATCACGTGGAACAACGTCACGTGGCCGATGGCCGGCGCGATCGCGGCCGATGTGGTGATGCACGCGCGTCCGGTCGGTCGCGGGTACGTGCACCTGCGGGAAACCGATGCGAGCCCGTGGCCGCAACGCTTCGGCGGAACGATCAAGGCGCACGAGTTCCATCACTCGACGCTCGTCAACGTCGATCCGCGGCTGCGGTTCGCTTACCGGGTCGAGCGCGGGCACGGCATCGACGGCGACAACGACGGCATCGTCTACCGCAATACCCTCGCGTCGTATGCGCATCTGCGCAGTGTCGCGGGGCACGACTGGCCGGCGCGCTTCGTCGCGTTTGCACGCGCCGTGCGCGCCGGCCACTACCACGCGTCGGCTGCCTGACGCGCACCCAGGGGAGCGATCGATGATCGAGATCACGCCGGCTGCGGCCGAGCAGATACGCGCAGCGCTGCGCGAAGCGGGCGACGGTTTGGCGTTGCGTGTGGCCGCCCGGCGCCGTTCCGACGGCGAGACCGAATACGGCATGGGACTCGACGAGCGACGCGAGCAGGACGAGGAAGTCGTCACCGAAAGCGGCATCACGTTGCTGGTGTCGCCGCCGTCGATCGAGGCGATCACGGGCACCGTGATCGACTACGTCGAGATCGAGCCGGGCGACCCGCGCTTCGTGTTCTACCGCGCCGACGCGATGCCGCCCGAGGAGGATTCCCCGCCGAAAGCGGGCGGCTGCAGTTGCGGCAAGGGCGGCTGCGGCTGACGCAGACGATTGCGGGACACGGCGAAGCCGGACCGGGACAAAGGAGACGAGGTAGACATGACGGGCAGCATCGGCACCGCCACGATCGTCGTATGGGGTGGATTCGTCGTGGCGTTCGTATTCGGCGTCGTCGCCGCACGTGCGAACTTCTGCACGATGGGGGCGATCTCCGACGTGGTGAACATGGGCCACTGGGGACGGATGCGGATGTGGCTGCTGGCCATCGCGGTGGCGATCATCGGCGCCGGCGCGCTGCAGTGGTTCGGGCTCGTCGATCTGGCGAAGTCGATCTACCCGCGGCCGCGGCTCGCCTGGCTGTCGGCGATCGTCGGCGGCGCGCTGTTCGGTATCGGCATGTCGCTCGCGGGCGGTTGCGCCAACAAGAACCTGCTGCGCGTCGGCGCAGGCAGCCTGCGTTCGGTGGTCGTGCTCGCCTTTCTCGGCATCTCGGCGTACATGACGATCAAGGGGCTGTTCGGCCAGTGGCGCGTCGACTATCTGGACCGCTTCGCGGTCGACCTGTCGGCGTTCGGTATCAAGGGACAGGACCTGCCGACGCTGCTCGCGTCGGCCACGGGCCTGTCGCCGCATGCGGCGCTCGCAGTCGCCGTCGCCGTCATCGCCGGCGCATTGCTCGCGTTCGTGTTCGCCGACGCGCGCTTCCGTTCGAACCCGACGCAGGTGGCGAGCGGCGCGATCCTCGGGCTGCTCGTCGTCGGCGCATGGTACGTCAGCGGGCACATCGGCTACGGCGAGCACCCGGAGACGATGGAGGACGTGTTCTTCGCGACCAACACGCGCGCGGCCGAGTCGCTGAGCTTCGTCGCACCGGTCGCCTTCGGCCTCGAGCTGCTGATGCTGTGGACCGACAAGTCGCTCGCGATCACCTTCGGCATCGCCTCGGCGCTGGGCATCGTCGCAGGCTCGCTCGTGTGGGCGCTGGCGACCCGGCAGTTCCGATTGGAAGGCTTCGCTTCGGCGACCGACACGCGCGATCACATCGTCGGCGCGATCCTGATGGGCTTCGGCGGGGTCACGGCGCTCGGCTGCACGATCGGACAGGGGATCACGGGCGTGTCCACGCTCGCGGTGGGTTCCTTCCTCGCGCTCGGTTCGATCATCGCGGGCGCGGTGGCGACGATGAAGTACCTGCTGTGGCGCGAGGAGCGCGCGTAGCGCGGCGTCGCCTGCGCCGGCGCGTCAGGGCTTGTCGATGCCCAGCACGGCGCGGTTCTGGACCGCGAACACGGCCGCCTCGACGCGCGAGCTCTGGCCGAGCTTGGCGAGGATGTGCCGCACGTGCAGCTTGACGGTGTCGTGGCTGATGCCGAGCGCCCTCGCGATCGCCTTGTTGCTCATCCCGGCGGCGACGTAACCGAGGATCTGGCGCTCGCGCCCGGTGAGCTGCTTGACGAGCGCGGCCGCGCTGCCGGGTTCTTCGCCGCCCTGCAGGATCGTCGCGAGCTTGCCGGCGATCGACGGCGCGACGACCAGCTCGCCGCGCGCGGCGGCGCGGATTGCGTCGATCACGTCGGCCGGCTCCATGTCCTTGAGCAGGTAGCCGCGCACGCCGAGCCGCAGCGCCGCGGCGAGATCCTCGGCGGCTTCGCTCATCGTCAGGATCACGACCGGCGTCTCGATACCCTTTTCGCGCAGCGCCTTAAGCAGCGCGATGCCGTCGGTCGGGGCCATCCGCAGGTCGAGAATCAGCAGGTCGGGCCGGTGTTTCTCCAGCAGCGCGACCGTCTCTTCGGCGCGTCCCGTCGTCGCCATCACCTGCATGCCCGCCCCGCGCGACAACAGGTCGGCGAGGCCCTGGCGGACCAGCGAATGGTCGTCGACGAGGACGAGCTTGATCGGTGTCGTCATACGCGGGCGAGCGCGCGCTGCGGGCAGTGAACGGTGAGCGTGACGCGCGTGCCGCCCGACGGCAGCGCGCCGATGTGCAGGGTGCCGCCGGCGCGCCCGGCGCGCTCGCGCATGATCTGCAAACCGTGGTGGCCCGCTTCGGTCAGCCGTCCCGCGCAGCGCGGGTCGAGGATCGATTCGTCCGGGCCGCAGCCGTCGTCCTCGACGGCCACGCGCAGTTCGTCGCCGTTTCGCTCGACGGTCAGACGCGCCAGCCGCGCGCCCGAGTGGTGGCTGACGTTGGCGAGCGCCTCCTGGACGATGTAGAAGATTTGCAACTGCTGCTCGGCCGCCAGGTCGAGGTCCTGCACCCCGCACTCGAACAGCAGGTCGATACCCGAGCGGCGCCGGAACGCGGCGACCAGTTCGCCGAGAGAAGCGATCAGTCCGCGCGAATCCATGCCGGCGCGGTACAGACTGATCATCTCGCGCAGACGGCCGTGCGCGTTGCGCAGCTCGTCGCTGACGTCGTTGGCGTACGTGAGCGCGTTCGCGTGATCGTTTGCGCGCATCGCATCCTGCAGCAGCGACATGCGCATCCGCACGAAGGTCAGCGACTGCGCCAGCGCGTCGTGGATGTCGGCGGCCATCGCCTGCCGCTCGGCGACGACGCGCGCCTGCAGGTTCTCGCGCGCGAGCCGTTCGTTTTCCAGGGCAAGCCCGAGCAATTGCCCGAACGGCCGCAGCAGCCGAGAGATGCCTGCGGGCGGATCGAGCCCTTCGGCAAAGAACAGGTTCAGCACGCCGATCGGCCGGTCGCGGTGATTGAGCGGGACGGCGACCGCGCGGCCACCCGCGCGGCCGAGCGGACCTTCGCCGCCGCGAATCGCGCAACCGAGCGTCGGCGCGGCATGGTGCGTTTCGTCGTCGCGCAGCGCTGCGCCGCACATGCCGCAGGACGCCGGCATGACCGCGTCGCGCTCGCAGACATCGCTCGGCAGGCCGATCGCGGCGAGCAGCCGCAGGCTGGCGCCGTCGTTCGTCGGCGCGCGGATCGCGCCGGCGCGCGCGCCCGTCAGCCGCATCACCAGCCCCAGGAAATCGACCAGCATCGAGCCGGTCTCGCCGCCGTCGATGTCATGCGCACCGTAGCGCTGCAGCGGCGCCTCGGCCGCGGCGGCAGCAACGCGGACTTCGTTCGTTTCGACCTTCACTTCCAGACTCGATCCGCCCGGGCGCGGTGGCAGCCAACGATACCACTGGCGGCTGTCGCGACTGGCCGGCGGCCGGTGGCGTTCGCGACGACGCCGGTTCATACAAATTAGGCCATGGACCGGTAATACAAGTTCTGGGGATGGTTGGCCTGCGCGAAGAAATACCAGCGCTCCGCCAGCAGCCCGAGATACTGGAGCGCGAAGGCGCTCGCCGGCAGCGGCGCCGAACCCTGCGCGAGCCCGGCGGCGAGCAGCGCGGCCGGGACGGGAAACACCAGCAGCAGGAACAGCCATTTGACCGCGCGTAGTGTGGCGGGGCTGCGGCCGTGGAAGAACTCGCGCGTGTTGAACGCACCGCCCATCATGCCCATCGACTTCTGCACGATTTTCGGGTGCTTGATGCCGATCGCGGTCGCGAGGGTCGACTTGGGTTTGAGCTGCGCATTGCGAACGAGCGACGCGGCGCGCGCGAGCAGCGCCGCGCCCGCCAGCACCAGCGCGCCCGGGCCGAAGAAGTTCGCGAGCTCCGGCGCGGCGAACGCCGCGTATGCGGTCGCGGCCGTGAAGCCCGAGGCGAGTCCGAGCAGCGTGTAATTGACGACGGTCAGCGGCGTGGCCCACTCCTGCAGGAACTTCAGGCACGCGTAGATCATGCCGGTGCAGACATACAGCGCGAACGACAGCACGACGGTCACCGCGCCGAGCGCCAGCGTCGCCCCGGCGCCGGCGTCCGGCGGCAGCAGCCAGTGCGCGGTGCCGTAGACAAACGCGCCGCCCGTGAACAGCGGCAGCACGATGATCTCGCGCGATAGCCAGGAAGTACGCCAGCGCGAAGCGGCGCGCCAGCCGCGCTCGGGGCGGCCCAAGTGGAAGATCGACGCGACGAGCCCGAGCACCATCAGCGCGATCACCAGCGCGCTGCCCGCGGCATAGAAGCCGCCGGGCACCGGCGCGATCCAACCGTAGCGCGCGCCGAGTTCGGCAACGTATAGCGCGACGAACAGCCCCTGCCCGGCACCGATCAATGTGGTGAGAAAGATCACGGAAAGGCGGGATGCATCGTTCTGACCCAGAATGCGGAGTCACCAAGACGTGACGTCGTCGAGCGCGGCGTCCTTGCGCGCCGGTTTGGGCAGCTTGCCGTCGACCTTGAGGGGGTTGTCGACCCGCGCGAGTTCCTCCGCTTCGACCTTGCGTTCGGTGCGCCGGCGCGGCAGGTAGTGGTTGGCCGGCTGCGTGCCCCATTCGGGCATCAGCGCATAGCCGCCGCGGTCGAGGATCGCCTGAGATACCTGCGACTCCGGGTCGTGAATGTCGCCGAACAACCGGGCATGGGTCGGGCATGCGAGCACGCACGACGGCTTGCGCTCGGCGGGCGGGAGGTTCAGGTCGTAGATGCGGTCGACGCACAGCGTGCACTTCTTCATCACGCGCTGCTTCTCGTCCAGTTCTCGCGCACCGTAGGGGCAGGCCCACGAGCAGTACTTGCAGCCGATGCACTTGTCGTAGTCGACCAGGACGATGCCGTCCTCGGGCCGCTTGTAGCTCGCGCCGGTCGGGCACACCGGCACGCACGGCGGCTCCTCGCAATGCAGGCACGATTTCGGGAAATGCACCGTCTGCGTGTTCGGATATTCGCCGACCTCGAAGGTCTGCACGCGGTTGAAGAAGGTGCCGGTCGGGTCGGCGCCGTAGGGATCGAGGTCCGCCAGCGGGCCGGCGGCGCCGGACGTGTTCCATTCCTTGCAACTGGTCACGCAGGCGTGGCAGCCGACGCAGACGTTCAGGTCGATGACCAGGGCCAGTTGCGTCATCGCGAGCCTCCGTTGCCGCGCGTCGTGTACGCGAGCCAGAGCGTTTTCGCCGCGGACATTCCGGGAAACGCTTTCATCGGCGTGAATTGCGGCGCCGTCACCGGCGCCTCGGCGGGATCGGCCTTGCGGATACGCACGCGCACGTCGTACCAGCCGGCCTGCCCGGTGATCGGATCGGAGTTGGATACGCGCTGACCGCCGGCGGGCAGTTCCTCGCTGATCAGATGATTCAGCAGGAAGCCCTTGCGCGCTTCGTTCGCATCGGGCGCGAGCGCCCAACTGCCCGCGGCCTTGCCGATCGCGTTCCAGGTCCACACGGTTCCCGGCTCGACCGCCTCCGAGTGGCGGCACATGCAGCGCACGGCCCCCCATTGCGACTCGACCCAGATCCAGTCGCCGTCGGCGATTCCGCTGGCGCGCGCCGTGCGCGGGTTGACGAACAGGTAGTTGTGCGTGTGGATCTGGCGCAGCCACGCGTTCTGCGAATCCCACGAGTGATACATCGCCATCGGACGCTGCGTGATCGCCGCAAGCGGAAAGCGCTCGGTATCGGTCGACTGTACCTCCAGCGGCGGGTAATAAAACGGCAGCGGATCGAAGTAGGTGGCGATGCGGTCGCGCAGATGCGCCGGCGGCTTGCGCGTCGGGCCCTTGCCTTGCGCGGCGGCGCGGAACTTCTGCAGCACTTCCGAGTAGACGTGGATCAGGATCGGCTCGTCATAGCGGGTGATGCGGTTGCGGCGCGACCATTCCAGATACCCCTTGTTCCAGTTGCGCATGTACTGGTACGACGGCGGCAGCTTGTAATGGAAGACGCAGTTGTTCTTCCGGTACATCTCCCATTGCTGCGGGTTGGGTTCGCCGTGCATGAACTTCTCGCCGCTTCTGCCGCGCCAGCCCGTCAGGAAGCCGATGCCCGAGTTCGTGTCGGTTTCGTAGTTGACGATGAAGTCCGGATAGTCGCGGAACTTCCGTTCGCCGTCGGGCCGGGTGAACGCAGGCAGCTTCAGTCGCGAGGCCAGTTCGATCAGCACCTCCTGGAAAGGTCTGCACTCTCCGGTCGGCGGCAGCACCGGCACACGCACCGAATCGACGGGGCCGTCGAACTCGGAGATCGGACGGTCGAGCATCGACATCACGTCGTACCGCTCGAGATACGTGGTATCGGGCAGCACGAGGTCGGCGAACGCGGTCGTCTCCGACTGGAACGCGTCGCAGACGACGAGGAACGGGATCTTGTACTCGCCGTTGTCGTCGCGGTCGTTCAGCATCCTGCGGACCTCGACCGTGTTCATCGTCGAGTTCCATGCCATGTTCGCCATGAAGATCATCAGCGTGTCGATCCGGTACGGGTCGCCGCGCCACGCGTTGGTGATCACGTTGTGCATCAGTCCGTGCACCGACAGCGGGTACTCCCACGAGAAGCCCTTGTCGATGCGCACCGGATTGCCGTCGTCGTCGACGAACAGATCGTCCGGGTCGGCCGGCCAGCCGAGCACCATGCCGTCGAGCGGACGGTTCGGCTGCACCGCGCGGTGCGTGTTCGGCGGCCGCGCACACGGCGGGATCGGTCGCGGGAACGGCGCCTTGTGACGGAAACCGCCGGGCCGGTCGATCGTCCCCAGCAGCGTCATCACGATCGCCAGCGCGCGAATCGTCTGAAATCCGTTGCTGTGCGCGGCGAGCCCGCGCATCGCGTGGAACGCGACCGGGTTGCCCGTCACCGACTCGTGCTCGACGCCCCACGAGTCGGTCCACGCGATCGGCAGTTCGATCCGCTCGTCGCGTGCGGTGATGCCCATCTCGTGCGCCAGGCGGGTGATCGTCGCCGCCGGGACCCCGGTGATCCCGCTCGCCCATTCGGCGGTGCAGTGCTGCACGCGCTCCTGCAGCAGTTGAAATGCCGGCTTGACGGGCGTTCCGTCGGCGAGCCTGAAGCTGCCGAACAGATACGGGTCTGCGCCCGGGGTGTGCGTGACGACCGGCTTGTTGCCGATGCGATCCCACCACAGCTTGTTCTGTGGGTCGTAGCAGGCTTCTTCCTCCGGCACCTCGGTGCGGACGAACATGCCGAACTCGTCGTTGTTCTCGTCGACGTTGACCAGTTGCCCGGCGTTCGTGTAGCGGACCAGGAACTCGCGGTCGTACAGACCCTGCTCGATGATCTCGTGGATCAGCGCGAGCAGCAGCGCGCCGTCGGTGCCGGGTCGGATCGGCACCCATTCGTCGGCGATCGCCGAGTAGCCGGTGCGCACCGGGTTGATCGAGACGAAGCGGCCGCCTTTGCGCTTGAACTTCGAGATGGCGATCTTCAGCGGATTGGAGTGGTGGTCCTCCGCGGTTCCGATCATGAAGAACAGCTTCGCGCGCTCCAGGTCCGGCCCGCCGAACTCCCAGAACGAGCCGCCGATCGTGTAGATCATCCCGGCGGCCATGTTGACCGAGCAGAAGCCGCCGTGCGCCGCGTAGTTCGGTGTACCGAACTGCCGCGCGAAAAGCCCCGTCAGCGCCTGCATCTGGTCGCGACCGGTGAACAGCGCGAACTTCTTCGGATCGGTCGATCGGATCTTGGCCAGCCGATCGGTGAGGATCTCGAAGGCGCGCTCCCAACTGATCGGCTCGAACTCGCCGGCGCCGCGTTCCGTGCCCTGTTTACGCAGCAGCGGTCGGGTCAGTCGCGCCGGCGAGTACTGCTTCATGATCCCCGACGAACCCTTGGCGCAGATGACGCCGTGGTTCAGCGGGTGCTCGGGATTGCCGTCGATGTAGCGAATCTTCCCGTTTTCCAGATGCACCCGGATGCCGCAGCGGCATGCGCACATGTAGCAGGTCGTCGTGCGCACGTCGGTGGGCGGCGCGCCGCTTGGGGATGGCTGTGGCATGGACAGGTACTCGATGAACGCCGGGGCTGGAAGCGAGCCCGTGGACGGCGGGCGCGCCGATCAACCACGATGGCGTCGTGCGCGGCTCGCCGAAGGGTGCTCCGCGGATTAGGCGGGCAACGCGGCGCGCCGTCTACTCCCGCGGCAGGGTGCCGCCGGGTTACCCAATTCGGTAGGAAGCACGGTCACGGCGGCTGGGATACTGTTCACCGGTGACAATGCCGATCCGTCTCGGGCGCCATCGCACGAGGCTGGGTGGCACGGGCGGAGGGAAGACGTGAAGATCGGGGTGGTTTCCGACAGCCACGACCATGCATCG
>JBKBSH010000029.1:9829-12476 GCA_046291795.1 Burkholderiaceae bacterium
GCGATTCTGCATTGCGGGGACATCATCGGACCGAATTCGCTTCGGCCGGCGTTGGCGGTCGGTCTGCCGCTGCATGTCGTCCACGGAAACAACCTCGGCGATCTGCTGTCGATGCAGCGGATGGCACATCAGTCCAACGGTGGGTTGACCTACTACGGGGGCGATGCGACGTTCAGCCTGGGCGGCCGCCGGCTGTTCATGACCCACTATCCGCACCTGGCCCGCGGCATGGCTTGCACCGGAGATTTCGACGCGGTGTTCTGCGGCCACAGCCATGTCGCATGCGTCGAGCACGTGATCGGCGTGCACGGTGGAACGACGCCGCTGGTCAATCCGGGCACCGTCGCTGGACTCGGCGCCGAACGGACCATGGTGCTCGGGGATCTCGAGAGGCTCGCGTTCGAAGTCGTGTTCCTTGACGACACGGGAGCGAAGCGATGATGCGGCAGCGGTGTCGGCAAGGCGCTGCCGCTCGCGCGGCGGCTCCGCGGCGACGGCGGCGGTGCGCGCGCGAGGGTGAACTCATCGATGCGACGCCGCATGCGGTGATCGCATCGATGTCGGCAGTCAAACAGGGCGGCGACGCCGACCCAAGGAGGGTGTGATGGTGCAATCGACCGATCCGATCCGCGGCCGCGAAGCGGGAAGCGACCCGCGCTTTCGCCATGCGCCGCCCGACTGGACCCCTGCCACGGCGCAGGAGGTCGCGCGACGCGAGGGCCTGGCGCTGACGGACGATCACTGGGAGGTGATCCGCGCGCTGCAGGAATTCTTCGATCGCCACGAGGATGTGCCGGTCACGCTGCCAGAGCTGCACGACGCGCTCGAAGAGAAATTCCACTACAAGGGCGGTGTGAAGTACCTGTACACACTGCTGCCCGGCGGTCCGATCGCGCAGGGTTGCCGCCTGGCCGGGCTGAAACCGCCCGGCGGCGCGGTCGACACGAGCTTCGGCAGCGTGGCGTAGCGCTTGCGCCGGCCCAACGCGTTGCGCGTGTCTCACGCGCGGCGCGCCGATATCCTTGCCGGTGCGCTCGAGCACCCGGCCCGCATGTGACTGGCCGTCGATGGCGAACGCGTGTTTCCGGTCGCCGCCTGGACCTCGTCGCGCAAGTCGGTGAACTTTGGCTGATGGCAGCCGGTCACATCCGGGTGCGCGTTGAGCGCTCGCGCGGTCGTGCCGTGCGCCAGCGAGTGACGGTTTCCCGAGTGCTGCGCCGGCGTGAGGCTTGGCCGATCAGGTGGGTCCCGCTTGAACGACGGCAAGCCGTCCCAACATCCGGCTCGATCGAGTCATCCAGGAGGCAACCATGTACGGTCCGATCACGATTCCTTTCGGCGCGAAGCTGTTGTTCAACGCCGTCAAGCTGAAGCCGGGCGTGACCTACGACGACGTCGAACTGGCGCTCGCCGAGATGTGCAGCGTCGTCAAGGAAACCTACGGCGGCGGCAAGGGCGGCTTCATCGCCGGGCAGGTATTCCGGTTCTCCGGCTTCGTATCGGACGAAGGGTCGCTCGGCGGCGCGCGCGGTGCCGACCATGACCTGGTCATCGTGACCTACTGGCGCTCGTTCGAGGAACACGAGCGATCGCACGCCGACGCCGTCTTCCGCGAGAAGTTCGCCGCGCTGGCGCGACACTGCACGAGTTCGCAGGAACTCGGCTACGAAATGTTGTGGCAGGGGGCGCCCGAAGGCAAGGCGGCGCACGCGGCGAGCGCCGTGCCGGCGTGAGCTCGAACGCTGCACCGGATACGCGTGCCAGGCGCTACCCGGTGCTCCACGCGCGAGGCCGCCGCATCCCGGCGATCTTGCATGCCTGCTTGACGTAGCCGTACGGGAACAGCTCGAACAGCCGCTGGCGAGCCGACTCGCCAAGGCCGACCTCCCTGTCGAGAAACCGGATCACGAAGCGCGCGTCCGGAATGATCTGGTGCTCGTCCAGGTACTCGCGCATGTACCGGAGCACGCGCCAGTGCTCGTCGGTCAGTTCGATGGCTTCTCTGCGGGCGAGCACCTGGGCGACGCCTTCGTCCCAGTCGGCGGGGTCGATCAGGTAACCCTCGTCATCGGTCGGTGGCGTGGCGGAGTTCGCGTTCTGCTGCGACACATCGATCACGGTTGCACCCTCCAGGGCCATCCTGCTCGTCCGGCGCCTGCGTGGGCGTGAATGCCCTCAGCGCCGGGCGGTGCGTGGCTTCGCGCCGCGGGCCGTGCCGACGCGCTTGCGCGCCGCCTTCTTCGCACCGATCTTCTTCGCGGGGGCCCGGCGGACCGCAGGACGAGCGCGCAGCATCCCGGCGGCGATCTTGAAGATGTCGGTCTCGGTGATGATGCCGACCAGTTCGCCGTTTGAATCGAGGACCGGCAGGCTGCCGATGTGCTTCTCGACGAGCAGGCGTGCGGCGTCTTTCAGGGGCGCGGTCTCGGCCACGCAGACCGCGGGGTGGCTCATGATCTCGCCGACCGGGACCTCCGACGACCCGAAGTTGGCCGCCGCGAGCAGCAAATCGCGTTCGGCCACCATGCCGACGACGCGCCCGCCGTCGACCACCGGCAGGTGATGGACGCCACGGCTGCGCATGAGGTCCAGCGCACGGTGAAACTCGGTCTCCGGGGTCACGGTGAGCACCGTCCGACTCATGTAC
>JBKBSH010000306.1:0-3407 GCA_046291795.1 Burkholderiaceae bacterium
GTCTTCGACCTGAAGCAGTACCTGACGCTCGAGTTCTTCCAGGCGAGCCGCGCGCAGATCGACGCGTACCACGCCGCGCATCCGCTGCAGACGATCGCGATCTACGTCGCCGTCTACGTCGCGGTCGCCGCGCTGTCGCTGCCGGGCGCGGCGATCATGACGCTCGCCGGCGGCGCGATCTTCGGACTGGTCGTCGGCACGGTCGTCGTCTCTTTCGCCTCCAGCGTCGGCGCGACACTCGCGTTCCTCGCCGCGCGTTTCCTGCTGCGCGACTGGGTGCAGGGCCGGTTCGGCGAGCGTCTGCGCGCGATCAACGAAGGCATGGCGAAGGAAGGGGCCTTCTACCTCTTCGCGCTGCGGCTGGTGCCGATCTTCCCGTTCTGGCTGATCAACCTTGCGATGGCGCTGACACCGATCCGGGCGCGGACCTTCTACTGGGTCAGCCAGCTCGGCATGCTTCCGGGGACGATCGTCTACGTGTACGCGGGCTCGCAGCTGGCGCAGTTCCGCCTGTCCGCCGGTTTGATCGTCGCGTTCGTGCTGCTGGGCATCTTCCCGCTCGTCGCCAGGCGGCTGCTGGCCGCGCTCGAGTCGCGCCGCGTCTATGCGAGGTGGAAGGACAAGCGGCCGGCGAAGTACGACTACAACCTGGTCGTGATCGGCGCGGGCAGCGCGGGGCTCGTCGCCGCGTACATCGCCGCGGCGACCAAAGCGAAGGTCGCGCTCGTCGAGAAGCACAAAATGGGCGGCGACTGTCTGAACACCGGCTGCGTGCCGAGCAAGGCGCTGATCCGCTCGGCCAAGCTGCTTTCGCACATCGCGCGCAGCACGGAGTTCGGCATCCGCGAAGCCTCCGCACGGTTCGACTTCGCCGACGTGATGGAGCGCGTCGCGCGCGTGGTCAAAGCGGTCGAGCCGCATGACTCGGTCGAGCGCTACAGCGCGCTCGGCGTCGATTGCATCGAGGGCGCGGCGAAGATCACCTCGCCGTGGACGGTCGAGGCGGCGACCGCCGCCGGCACGAAGACGCTGACGACCCGGGCGATCGTCATCGCCGCCGGCGCGCGGCCCTTCGTTCCGCCGATCCCCGGCATCGAGGAAGTCGGCTATCTCACGTCGGACACCGTGTGGAACCTGCGTGCGCTGCCGAAGCGGCTGGTGGTGCTGGGCGGCGGGCCGATCGGTTCGGAGCTGACACAGGCGTTCGCGCGTTTGGGCAGTCAGGTGACGCAGGTCGAGATGCTGCCGCGCCTGCTGATCCGCGAGGACCCGGAGGTTTCCGCGATCGTGCAGAAACGCTTCGAGGCCGATGGCATCCGCGTGCTGGTCGGCCACAAGGCCAGGCGCTTCGCGGTCGAAGGCGGCGAGAAGATCCTGATCGCCGAGCACCTGGGGCAGGATGTGCGAATCCCGTTCGACACGCTGCTGGTCGCCGTCGGCCGCGTGGCCAACACCGAGGGCTACGGGCTCGAAGCGCTCGGCATCGGAACGACCGGCGCGCGCACGGTCGAAACCGACGCGTACCTGCGGACGATCTACCCGAACATCTACGCCTGCGGCGATGTCGCAGGACCCTATCAGTTCACGCACACTGCGTCGCACCAGGCGTGGTACGCGACGGTCAACGCGCTGTTCGGCCGCTTCCGGAAGTTCAAGGCGGACTACCGCGTGATCCCCTGGGCGACGTTCACCGATCCCGAAGTCGCGCGCGTCGGCCTGAACGAACAGGAGGCGAAAGAAAAGAACATCCCGCACACGGTGACGGTCTACGGCATCGACGACCTCGATCGCGCGATCGCCGACGGCGAGGCGCACGGCTTCGTCAAGGTGCTGACCCAACCCGGCACCGACCGCATCCTCGGCGCGACGATCGTCGGCGAGCACGCCGCCGATCTGCTCGCCGAATACGTGCTGGCGATGAAGCACGGCCTCGGCATGAACAAGATCCTCGGCACGATCCACGTGTATCCGACGCTGGCGGAGGCGAACAAGTACGCCGCCGGCAACTGGAAGCGCGCGACCGTCACGCAGGGCCAGTGGGCCTTCCTCGCTGCGTTCCAGGCATGGCAGCGCGGCGAGTTCGGCATCGGCGCGGTGCTGCGACAGGTCGGCGCACTGCTCGGGGACAAGCGCCCCGCGTATGCGCCGGGGGTGAAACATTCGCCGCAATGAACCCGATCGCCCGCTGGATCGGCCGCAAGCTCGCCGACTACCTGACCCGACCGGTCGGAGCGCCGAGCGCGACCACGAGCGACGCGCCCGCGCTCGCCGCGGCGCTGCAGCCGGCCGACGTGCTGCTGGTCGAAGGCAACACGCGAATCAGCGTCGCGATCAAGTATTTGACGCAATCGACCTGGTCGCACGCGACGCTGTACGTCGGGCGGCGGCCCGAGCTCGCATCGATCGACGGCGAGCCCGCCGAGCTGATCGAGGCGGATCTGAAGCACGGCGTGCGCGCGGTGCCGCTGTCGAGCTACGCGACGCTGCACACGCGCATCTGCCGCCCGGTCGGGCTGACCGACGAGGATCGCGAGCGCGTGATCCGCTTCGCGGTCGACCGCATCGGCCACCGCTACGATCTGCGCAACGTCGTCGACCTGGCGCGCTACCTGCTGCGAACGCCGCCGGTGCCCGCGCAGTACCGCAGGCGGCTGATCGCGCTCGGCAGCGGCGACCCGACGCGCGCGATCTGCTCGACGCTGATCGCGCAGGCATTCCAGTCGGTCCGCTATCCGATCCTGCCCCAAGTCACGCGCGAGAAGCTCGCCGATCCGCACTGCAGTCACTGCTACCGCGAGTACCTGCACATCCGCCATCACAGCCTGTTCGCGCCGCGCGACTTCGACATCTCGCCGTACTTCCGCATCGTCAAGCCGACGCTCGAGCGCGGGTTCGATTACCGACGGCTGCTGTGGGCCGACCGGATCGAAGACGCGGCGCCGGGGCTGCCGTCGGCGCGCAGCGCAGCGCCCGAACCCGCCCGGCAGACCGCGCGCTGAAACCACGGAGACCCCGAATGCCGCATCGCCCGCGTTTCGTTGCGCTGCTCTGCGCCACCGCCGTCGCACTGCTCGCGCTCGTGTCGGCCGAGGCGCGCGCGGGATTCGATCACACGCACGCGGCGTGGACCGATCTGCTGCGCAAACACGTCCGCGTCGCGCCCGACGGCAACAGCTCGCGTGTCGACTACAGGGGATTCGCCGCCGACCGCGCTCGGCTCGCCGCGTATCTCGCGTCGCTGTCCGCGGTCGGCGCGGACGAGTACGCGCGCTGGAGCAAGCCGCAGCAGTACGCGTTCCTCGCCAACGCGTACAACGCGTTCACGGTCGAAAAGATCCTGACGCGCTACCCGCACCTCAAATCGATCCGCGACTTCGGGCTCGTGTTCGGCAACCCGTGGAAGGACC
>JBKBSH010000307.1:0-3374 GCA_046291795.1 Burkholderiaceae bacterium
CGGCCCTGCGCTCCGTGCGCCTAGCCCGCGGGCCGCTCGCGACGAAATCTTCACAGCTTCTCCCAGAAGCCCGATCGCGGCCGGCCGAAAGCGCCTCGCGCGCGCGCCAAAATGTCTGCGACTCTGACGGCGGTCACGAGTTCGGCGTTCGCCGACCTGTGGCGGTCGGCGGCAGCGGCGCGTCCACGGTAGCACGCCGCCCGGTCGCGGTCGGCTCCCTCGAGTGGGTGACTCGTGCCGCGCGGGCCGCGCTGGAGTCGAGCGGGCCCGGCACCTGCGCCGTGCGCCCCGCACGGAGTCTGCGCGATGAAGGACTCACTGCCGCGCTCGCTCCCACGGGAAGCGGGTCGTCGATCCGGAATCACGCGCCAACGGCTTCGGCCGCCGCCGGTTCGACGACGCGCGAGCGATGCCCCGGGTCGCGATGCCGAGGGTCCTGCGAGCCGGCCGTCGCGCGACGGCGGCCTGGGAGTTCGCGACCGCGCCGATCCCGACCGCTCGGAAAGTCGACGCATCGTCGCCGACCTTGCGGCGCGACGCCAGCGCCGGCACGCGGCCGGCGCCTTCACTGCGCAGGCGTGCCGTGCATGACGCTCGCTTCGAAGCGCCAGGGCGTCGGCGCGGCAGGATCGACGGTCACCCTGACCCAGCCGATCCGCGGACTGCCGAAGCTCTGCACGCGGACGAGCTTGGGCGCCCGGGTCGCGGCGCCTTCGATGTCGAGCGGCCGGTCGACGACGAAGTCGTGAAAGTCGCCGTGCGCGAGCAGCACGGGCCGGTCGAACTGCGCCGCGCGCTGCGCCAGGCGCGCGAGCAGCGCGTCGAAGCCCGCCCGCCTGGGATCGCCCGCCGGCAGGTCGAAGCGCGGGTTGGCCTGCATCAGCAGCACGACGGCCGGCGCGTCGATCGACCGCGCGTGCGCGAAAGCGGCATCGAGCCAGGCGAGGTTGGCCGCCTGTCTGCGCTCGAACTCCGCCAACCGTTCGGCACGGGGCGTGCGGGGGCCGTCGCTCGGGTCGATGCCGCGCCAAGGCTCGAGCCCGTTGTTGCTGCCGACCACGTGCAGCGTGGCGAACACCACGCCTTCGTACACGAACCTGACGTTCTCGACGAACGGTGCGAAGCCGGGCAGCGCGCTCTGCGGCTCGACGGCGAGCGGCGTGCCGCCCGACGTTCGGCGCGGGTCGGCAAAGAAGATCGCGCGCAGCGCGGCGAGCCGTTCGAGCGGGTCGTAGCCGCCCGCCGCGGGGCGGTGGCAGTCCGTCCAGTCGTTGTCCCCGGGCGTGAAGACGACCGCCGCGCGCAGGCGCTGAAGCTGCGCGTAGCGCGCGCGCAGCAGTGCGTCGTCGCAGCGCTCTCGCCCGCCCTTGACATCGCCCGCGTGCAGCACGAGGCCGATCGACCCGTCGGCGTTGATCTCGTCGATCATGCGATCGACGAGCGCGCTTTCCGCCAGGCCGTACGGCGAGTCGCCGATCAGCGCAAACGAAAACGCGCCGGCATGCGCAGGCG
The DNA here is from genome assembly GCA_046291795.1 of Burkholderiaceae bacterium. Classification (GTDB taxonomy): domain Bacteria; phylum Pseudomonadota; class Gammaproteobacteria; order Burkholderiales; family Burkholderiaceae_F; genus DSNY01. The sequence continues at coordinate 1,513 of JBKBSH010000307.1, forward strand.
GTGCGCAGACGCACAGCAGCGCGAAAACGATGCGGGCCGCGACGCTCATTCGCCGCGCAGTTTGCCAGAGCCGTGCGACGCGCGCGCCGATTTGCTTGGACCTCGGGCCGCCACGTATCTTCCGCAGCGTGAGGACGATTTCCGATCTGAAGCCGAGCGCCGCGGCGCTGGCGTGCGCAGCGGCTGTGCTTGCCATCGCACCCGGCACCTCGCTGGCCGAGGCTTCGCGCTGGCGCGGCGGCATCGCGGCCGAGGCCGGCCGCGGCAACGGCACCGACACGCTTCGGCTCGCGCTCGTCGCGGCGCCGGCCGCGCCGCTGTGGTCGCGCCAAACGATGAGTCTGGCGGCCTTCGGCGAAGTCTCGGTGGCGCGCTGGCAGGTTCCGCAACCGGACGCGGCCGACCGCCGCCGGATCACGGCCGTCGGCTTCACGCCGTATCTGCGGCTGCGCGATACGCGCATCGAGCACTGGTTCTTCGACTTCGGCATCGGATTGAACACGCTGTCGGATCTGTACGAAACCGGCGATCGGCGCTTCAGCACGCACTTCCAGTTCAGCGATCACCTCGCGGTCGGGCGCAGCTTCGGTGACGAAGACGCGTTCGAACTGAGCTGGCGTTTCGTCCACTATTCGAACGCGGGCATCCGCCGCCCGAATCCGGGCGTGAACTTCCAGATGCTGCGGATCGAGTGCCGCTTCCCGTAGGCGGCGCCGGTTCGGGCTACGATGCGAGGGTGTCAGTGTCGGGCGACTGGGCCATGGACGATCCGACCCGAAAACGCGATGCCGCCGAGGATGCCGGCGTGCCGGTGTCGCAGAAGATCCGCGAGCGGCTGAAGCGCGCGCGCGTGCGCTTCCACGCCAACGACAACATCGCCGGTTTCATCGAGCCGGGCGAGCTCGAGCAGCTGCGCGCCGAGGTCGAGCGCAAACTGCTCGGCGTGCTCGACAGCCTGGTCATCGACACCGAAAGCGACCACAACACCCAGGACACCGCGCGCCGTGTGGCCAGGATGTACGTCAACGAGGTCTTCCGCGGCCGCTATGTCCCCGAGCCGCCGGTCACGGAATTTCCGAACGTCGAGCACCTCAACGAGCTGATGATCGTCGGCCCGATCACGGTGCGCAGCGCGTGCTCGCATCACCTGTGCCCGATCATCGGCAAGCTGTGGATCGGCGTGATGCCCAACGAGCATTCGAACCTGATCGGCCTGTCGAAGTACGCGCGGCTCGCGGACTGGGTGATGAGCCGGCCGCAGATCCAGGAGGAGGCGGTCACGCGGCTCGCGGATCTGCTGCAGGAGCGCATGCAGCCCGACGGGCTCGCGCTGGTGATGGAGGCCGATCACTTCTGCATGCAGTGGCGCGGCGTCAAGGACACCGACTCCAAGATGATCAACAGCGTGATGCGCGGCGTGTTCCTGAAGGACGTGAGCCTGCGCCGCGAGTTCCTCGCGCTGCTCAAGAACAACGCCGCCTGAAGAAGGAGTTGCCGCGATGCTCGTCCGCCTGCTGTACGCCAGCCGCACCGCCGAAGCGGTGACACACGAAGTGATCGAGTCGATCCTCGCGCAATCGCGCAAGCACAACCCGGAGCTCGGCATCACGGGCATCCTGTGCCACGGCGGCGACGTCTACATGCAGGTGCTCGAGGGCGGGCGCGACGCGGTCAACGGGCTGTACAACAAGATCGTGCGCGACAGGCGCCACCGCGACGTGGTGCTGCTGCATTACGAGGAGGTGACCGAGCGACGGTTCGAGGGCTGGACGATGGGGCAGGTCAACCTCGCGAAGGTCAACCCGTCGACGCTGCTCAAGTACTCGGAGAAACCCGTCCTCGATCCGTATTCGACGTCGGGC
>JBKBSH010000308.1:0-3351 GCA_046291795.1 Burkholderiaceae bacterium
CCGTGATCGACACCGTGAGCGGGACGTCGGCCGCGCCGTCAGCGGGACTCGTCCACGACACGAGCGGCGGCGCCGTGTCGGGCAGGCGCCGGACGACGATGCACGCTTCGCCCAGCGCGCTGCCGCCCGAAACCCGGATCCGGTTGTCGCCGACGACGAGGGGGATTTCGCTCGTGTGCCAGCGTGTGTGGCAGTACGGTCCGAATACACCGTAGTACTTCGAGGTCCACGCATACGCCGGTCCGGTCGCGTCGTTGCCCTCGTTGCGCCACGTCATCGTGTAACCGGGATCGCCCGGGCAGTTGCCCGAATACGGGCCGCCGGGTGTCGGCGCCCAGCCGCCGACCTCGATCGCGGGCTGGTCGGTTTCCCACGTGCCGGCGTAGGTCGGTGTGTCGATCGCGAACGATCCCTGGCACGCGGCAGGCGTCTGGGGCGGCGGGCTTTCGCCTCCGCCACCGCCGCCGCAACCGAACAGTGCCGCGAAGCCCAGCAGCGCGACGAGCGCCTTTGGCATCACCCACCGCATACGCGCAACCACCATCCGTCGCGGACGTCCCGGCTGTCACCGAGCGACCGGTTCGCGGTCGCCGCGGCCGACCGGCGTCACAGACTGCGTTTACGCCTGCGCGCAGTCGCGTCGTTGACGCGGGTCAACGGTCGTTGACTCCGGACGCGGGCGTCGGATCGGCGTCGATGTGCCGCGGGCGACGCGACGCCATCGGCCGCCGCGCGAAGCGGCGCGAACGCGCACCGAGAACCGACCGGCACCGCGCACGGGCGCGCGCACTGCAATCGATCGCCGATGCGACTCGCACCGCAGCCGTCGATCTCGCCGGCCTCACTGAAACGCCACCTCCGCGAAGCTCCTCAGCTTGCGGCTGTGCAGCTGCTCGGGGCGCTGCGCGCGCAGCAGTTCGATCGCGCGCAGGCCGATGCGCAGGTGCTGGTCGACGCGATCGCGGTAGAAGCGGTCGGCCATGCCGGGCAGCTTGATCTCGCCGTGCAGCGGCTTGTCGCTGACGCATAACAAGGTGCCGTAAGGCACGCGGAAGCGGAAGCCGTTGGCGGCGATCGTCGCGCTTTCCATGTCGAGCGCGATCGCGCGGCTCTGGCTGAAGCGGCGGATCGGCGTGCGCTGCGGCAGCAGCTCCCAGTTGCGGTTGTCGGTGCTCGCCACCGTGCCGGTGCGCATCACGCGCTTCAGCTCGTAGCCCTTCAGTTGCGTGATCTCGGCGACCGCCGCTTCGAGCGCGACCTGCACTTCCGCCAGCGGCGGGATCGGCACCCACGGCGGAAGGTCCTCGTCGAGCACGTGATCCTCGCGCACATAGCCGTGCGCCAGCACGTAGTCGCCGAGGTTCTGCGTCGATCGCAGCCCCGCGCAGTGGCCGATCATGATCCACGCGTGTGGCCGCAGCACCGCGATGTGGTCGGTGATCGTCTTGGCGTTGGCGGGGCCGACGCCGATGTTCACGAGCGTGATGCCGGCGCGGTCTTCGCGAACGAGGTGGTACGCGGGCATCTGCGGCATCCACGCCGGGGTCGCGCCCTGCGCGTCGGCCGGCACGCTCGGAAGCCCCGCGCGCGGCGTGATCACGTTGCCCGGTTCGACGAACGCGCTGTAGCCATGGCGCGCGGGATCGGCATCGGCCATCAGCGCGTGCCCGAGCCGGACGAACTCGTCGACGTAGAACTGGTAGTTCGTGAACAGCACGAAGTTCTGGAAGTGGTCGGGCCGCGTACCGGTGTAGTGCCGCAGCCGGTGCAGCGAATAGTCGACGCGCGGCGCGGTGAACAGCGCCAGCGGCCGCGGCTCGCCCGGCGCGGGCTCGTAAGTTCCATTGGCGATGCCGTCGTCCATCACGCCCAGATCGGGCAGATCGAACAGGTCGCGCATCCGCGCGCGGCCGCCGGGGTCGAGCGAACCTTCGACGCGATCGTCGTCGAGCGTGAAGGCCGCCGCGATCGGCTGCCGGCTCGTGCCGACTTCGATCGACACGCGATGGCTGTCGATCAGCAGCCGAAACTGCTCGCGGAAATAGTCGGCGAACAGGTCGGGCCGCGTCAGCGTCGTCTCGTACGTGCCGGGCCCGGCGACGAAACCGTACGCGAGCCTCGAATCGGCGCGCGCGACCGACTCGGTTCGCACGCGGACGAACGGGTAGAACGCGCGCACGCGCGCGGCGAGATCTTCGCCGGACAGAAAGCGCATCAGCGCGTCGCGCAGGAATGCGACGGACTGCGCATAGATCGCCGCCACCTGGGCAGCCGCGGCGTCGGGATCGTCGAAACGCTGGGGGGCGATGAATGGCGGGGTCTGCATGGCGCTTTGTGCGAGGGCTGGCCCGGATTGTGCGTCGGCCGCGGCGCGGGACGTGGATCGGTGCGCGCGCGTACGATACGCGGCCATTGAAGCAGCCCGCCGCAATCCCCATTGTTGCCCAACAAGGAACCCGATTCCCGATCGTCGGCAGAGGAGAGGCTGCTTGGAATTCAAGGACTATTACCAGACGCTGGGGGTTGCGCGCGAAGCCACCGCCGAGCAGATCAAGAAGGCGTATCGGGGCCTGGCGCGCAAGTACCACCCGGATGTCAGCAAGGAGCCGGACGCCGAGCGCCGGATGAAGGAGGTCAACGAGGCGTACGCGGTGCTATCCGACCCCGAGAAGCGCGCCGCGTACGACGCGCTGCTGGCGCGCGGACATCACCCGGGCGAGGAGTTCCGCCCGCCCCCGGACTGGGATGCCGGCTTCGAGTTCTCCGGCCACGGCTTCGAGGATCTGGCGGCAGCCGATTTCAGCGACTTCTTCGCCGAACTGTTCGGCCGCATGGGAGGCCGGCGCGCGGCCGAGCGCTTCGGCGACCGGTTCCGCGCGCGCGGCGAAGACCACCACGCCAAGGTCCTTCTCGACATCGAGGACGCGTGGCGCGGTGCGCGCCGAACGATCAGCCTGCGCGTTCCCAGGCTCGACGCGAACGGCCGCGTCGTGCTCGACACGCGCACGCTCGAGGTGCAGATTCCGCGCGGCGTTCGCGAGGGTCAACTGATCCGGCTCGCCGGACAGGGCGGACCCGGAACGGGCGGCGCTGCGCCCGGCGATCTGTTCCTCGAGGTGCACTTCGCGCCGCATCCCCGATGGCGCGTCGACGGACGCGATCTGGTCGCCGAACTTCCCGTCGCGCCCTGGGAGGCCGCGCTCGGCGCGGTCGTCGACCGCCTGGCGCCGGACGGCTTCGTCGTCTCGCTCCAGAACGGCCTGTGCGAGGACGTGATCCGCCAGATCGTCGGCTCCGAGCGCACCGTCGGCTGCTTCGTGAACTTCTCCGCCGACTACCTGGAGCCGGGGC
>JBKBSH010000309.1:0-3331 GCA_046291795.1 Burkholderiaceae bacterium
GACCGCCGGCCCGTCACGGTCTTCTACCAGGTCTGGGGTCGGCCGCTGATGACGTTGTCCGGACGCCACGTGCTGAACGAGGCGATCCGCGTCTGCGGCGGCCGCAACGTGTTCGAGCACCTTGCGCCGATCGCGCCGCACGTTTCCGTCGAAGCCGTGCTTGCGGCGGACCCCGAAGTCATCGTCACGGCCGAAACCGGCGGCAGGCCGACCGGGGAGCTCGAAAGCTGGAAGCGCTTTGCCGCTTTGCGCGCGGTGCGCTCGGGCCTGCTCGTCACGCTCGATGCCGACCGCATCAACCGTCACACGCCGCGCCTGCTCGACGAGCTCGCGGTGCTGTGCGAGCGGATCGACGAAGCGCGTTCGCCGCGATAGGTCAGAGCGCGTACTCGTCGCCGAGCACGATGCGGCCGTGCTCGTCGCGCGCGAGCGGCAGCCACGGCAGGTCGGTGATGCCGGGGTCGATGCCGGCCTGCTTCAGCAGCGTCGTCGCCTGCCCGCGATGGTGCGTCTGATGATTGAACATCTGAGCGATGCACAGCCACTTCGGCCGCGTGAACTCGCGCTTGGCCAAGGTCGAGTACCACGTGAGGTCGCCGGCGAGTTGCTCGCGCGTGACCTGAAGCGCCCACGCGGTGAGGTCGGCGTCCATCTCGATGCGCGCAAGCCGCAGGTGCTCGAAGTCGTCATACAGGTCCACACCGATCGCGCCGACCTCGTAGGCGCGCCCGTTGAAGCGGCCGAGCCAGACGCGGTCGCCCCATAGCAGGTGATTCAGCGTCGAGTGCAGCGACCTGAAGAACGCGCCGCGGTCGCGCTTGCGCTCCTCGTCGGAAAGCTGCGCGGCGCACGCGTACAGCTTCTCGTTCATCCACGCGTTGTACGCGGCGAAGGTCTGGCAGTAACCGGGATCGATCATCGTTCGGCCCATTCGATCAACGCGTGCCATTGCGGCAAGTCCTTCTCGACCCGGCTCGGCGCGACGTCCCACAGCGTCAGTCCGTGCGCGGCGAGCTGCACGTAGTTCTGCGTGTCGCGCAGCAGACCGAGTACCGGCAGCCCGAGCCCCTCGACGAAGCGCTGCAGCTGTTCGGCCGCGCGCGTTCGCGCATCGACCCGCACGCCGAGCACACCGACGCGGCCCGAGTCCTTCAGCACGCCGCGTTCCGCGAGCCGCGCGAGAAATGCCTGTGTCGCGTAGATGTCGAACAACGACGGCAGCAGCGGAACGATCACGCGGTCGGCCGCGCGCAGCGCCTCCTTCAGCCCGTGCCCGTGGATGCCGGCCGGCGAATCGAGGACGACGTGCGTCACGCCCTTCGGCGGCCGTGCGATCGCGTCGGCGTCGACCTCCCAGGTTTCGATCCTGGGCAGCGTCGACGGCCGCAGCGCGAGCCACGCCCGCGCCGACTGCTGGCGGTCCAGATCGCCCAGCATCGTTCGCCGTCCGCGCCGCGCGAAGTAGCCGGCGAGGTTGGTCGCGACGGTGCTCTTGCCGACGCCGCCCTTGGGGTTGGCGATCAGGAAAACGGGCATGGTCTCCTCGCTGCTTGCGCCGTGTCGTTCGCTCGGATGCGGCGCCGGAACGCGCCCAATATAGCGAACGCCGGTCAATCAGTCGTCCGGCCCGGCGGCGAAGAACAGGCAGCGGCCGTCGGCCCGCACGACGTCGATGCGCGTCGCAAACAGCTCGGACAGCAGCTCGGGGCGCAGCGTCTCGCACGCCGGGCCCGCGCGCCAGGCGCCGTGGCCCGACAGCAGCAGCGCGTGCGTCGCGAAGGCCGCCGCGGCGTTCACGTCGTGCATCGACGCGATCAGCGTCCGGTCGGCGAGCTGCGCGAGCCGCGTGAGCACCAGCGACTGATGCCTCGGATCCTGGTGCGCGATCGGCTCGTCGAGCAGCACGAGCGGCGTGGCCTGCGCGATCGCGGTGGCGATCGCCACGCGCTGGCGCTCGCCGCGCGAAAGCGTTCGCACGTCGCGTTCGGCCAGCTCGGCGCAGTCGACCGTTGCGAGCGCTTCGCGCGCGAGCCGCTCGCCGTCGTCGTCGGCGCCGTCGTAGCGGTAGCGCGCGGTGAGCACGGTGTCGAGCGCGCTGGCTGCGAACGGGTCGATCCAGCGGTCGGTCACCAGCGCTCGACGCTCGGCCAGCGCGTCGACGCGCCAGTCGGCTATCGGACGCCCGGCCAACTCGACGCGACCCGCGTCGGCGCGCCGCACGCCGGCCAGCGCGAGCAGCAATGTGGTCTTGCCGGCGCCGTTCGGCCCGAGCACGGCCCATCGCTCGCCCGCGTTGACGACGAACGACAGGTTCGCGACGAGTTCGCGCGCACCCGCGCGCAGCGTCAGCTCGCGGCAATCCAGCAACGGCCTCATACCCGCCGCAGAAGCCAGAGAAAGACGGGCACGCCGACCAGCGCCGTCACGACGCCGACCGGAAGCTGCACCGGCGCCGCGACCGTCCGCGCCGCCGTGTCGGCGACGACGACGAGCAGCCCGCCCGCGACGGCTGCAGCCGGCAGCAGCGCGAGCGCGACGAACGCCATCCGCAGGTCGGTCGCGCCGGCCAGATCGCCGAGCAGCCAGAACACCATCGTCCGCAGCTGCGTATCGGTCGCCAGCGTCAGAGCGAGGCTCAGGATCGCCGCGGCGAAAGCGGCGATCATCACGCCGGTCAGCAGTACCCCGGTCGTCGACGATTCGCCGCGCAGCGCATCGCGCGTGAAGAACGCGCGCCGCGCGAGCAGGAACAGCAGCGCGAGCGTGGCCAGCGCGCCCACCGCGCTCGCCGCCTGCATCGTCGCGAGGCCCGCGCCGGCCGCGAGCGCGGCCCCACCCGAGACGCCGAGCACGTAGGGGTCGGCGAGCGGATTGCGCAGCAGCGCCTGCAGGATCGCGCCCGCGAGCGCGAGCAATCCGCCGACGGCGAATGCCGACAGCGCGCGCGGCAACCGCAGATCGAGCACGACGGCGGCGAGCGGCGACGAGCGCTTGCCCGCCAGCGCGGCGAGCACGTCGGCCGCCGGCGCATCGAAGCTGCCGACGAACAGCGCGGCGACGATGGCCGCCGCCGCGGCCGCGACGAGCGCGAGCAGCGGTGCCGACGGCTTCGCCGCGCAGCGCCGCATGGTTACAGCCGGATCTCGACACCGGCGAATGCCGTGCGGCGCTGCGTGTTGTAGCCGTCGACGGTTTCGTAGTCCGCGTCGGTCAGATTTTCGATCCGCAGCCTCAGCTTCACCGATATCCGGCACGTCTACGAAGAGCGTGTCCTGCTGGAACCCTGGGCGATCGTCGATGCAGCCCGGGCGGATCCCGAGTTCAAGGCGGC
>JBKBSH010000310.1:0-3303 GCA_046291795.1 Burkholderiaceae bacterium
CAGCGCAAAGCTCGCCGCATGGCTCTCGGGGAAGCCATACTCGCCGAAGCCTTCGATCTGCCCGTAGATGCGTTCGGCGAACTCGGGCGAATAGCCGCGTGCGATCATGCGCGAGACCAGCCGCTCGCGGAACGGACCGAGCCCGCCCTTGCGCTTCCACGCGGCCATCGAGCGGCGCAGTGCGTCGGCTTCGCCCGGCGTGAATTCGGCCGCGACGACCGCAAGCTGGATCACCTGCTCCTGGAAGATCGGCACGCCCAGCGTGCGCTCGAGCACCGCGCGGATCTCGTCTTTCTCGTAGCCGACGCTTTCCTCGCCGCCGCGCCGGCGCAGGTAGGGATGGATCATGCCGCCCTGGATCGGACCGGGCCGCACGATCGCAACCTGGATCACGAGGTCATAGTAGTTCCGGGGCTTGAGCCGCGGCAGCATCGACATCTGCGCGCGCGACTCGATCTGGAAAGCGCCGATCGTATCGGCGGCGCAGATCATCTCGTAGGTCGGCCGGTCTGCGTCGGGGATGTCGCTCAGCGCGAACGGCCGCCCCAGCTTGCGACCGATGAACTCGAGCGCGCGCCGCAGCGCCGACAGCATGCCGAGCGCGAGCACGTCGACCTTCAGCAATCCGAGCGCTTCGAGGTCGTCCTTGTCCCATTGGATCACGCTGCGCGCCTGCATCGCCGCGTTTTCGATCGGCACCAGCCGCGCCAGCGAATCGCGCGCGATCACGAAGCCGCCGACGTGCTGCGAAAGATGGCGCGGGAAGCCGCGCAGCGCGGCCGCGAGCGCGAGCCATTGCGCGACTGCGGGACTCGCGGGATCGAACCCCGCCTCGCGCATCCGCTCGTCGTGACCGTGTCCGCCGTCAAACCAGTGGCAGCTCTTCGCGACCCGGTCGATCCGTTGCGGATCGAAGCCGAGCGCCTTGCCCGTGTCGCGCCGCGCGCTGCGCGAGCGGTAGCAGATCACGGTCGCGGCCAGCGCGGTGCGGTGCCGCCCGTATTTACCGTAGATGTACTGGATCACCTCCTCGCGCCGCTGGTGCTCGAAGTCGACATCGATATCCGGTGGCTCTTTGCGCTCGCGGCTGACGAAGCGCTCGAACAGCAGGTTGCACCGCTCTGGGTCGACTTCGGTGATGCCCAGGCAGTAGCACACGGCCGAGTTGGCCGCCGAACCGCGTCCCTGGCACAGGATGCCCTGCGAGCGCGCCCAGCGGACGATGTCCTCGACCGTCAGGAAAAACGCCTCGTAGCGCAACTCGCCGATCAGCGCGAGCTCTTTTTCGATCAGCGCGCGTACCCGGTCCGGAACGCCGTTCGGGAAACGCCGTCGCGCGCCGGCCTCGGTCAGCGCGCGCAGATGACTCGTCGGCGTCTCACCGGGCGGGACGATCTCCTCCGGATACTCGTAGCGCAGCTCGCCGAGCGAAAACCTGCAGCGAGCGGCGATCGCGACCGTCTCGGCCAGCCACTCTGCGGGATACAGCTGCGCGAGCCGGATGCGCGGGCGCAGATACTGCTCGGCGTTGGACGCCAGCGCGAAGCCGCACTCGGCGACCGGCCGGCCGAGCCGGATGGCGGTCAGCACGTCCTGCAGCGGCTTGCGCGAGCGCACGTGCATGTGCACGTCGCCTGCGGCGACCACCGGCAGCCCGGTCAGGTCCGCGACGCGTTCGATGCGTTCGATGCGCACGCCGTCGGTGGCGCGCAACAGATTGGCCGCTGCGATCCACGCGCGGCCGGCGAACTGGGTCGCCAGCCACATCGACTGCGCGAACAGGCGTTCGAACGAAACCTCGCGCTCGGGCACGAGCAGCGCCAGGCAGCCGGGCAACCCCGCCAGATGCGCGTGGCCGGGCGTTTCCCCTTCGAGGTCTGCGACATGCGCGCGATACGTGCCCTTGTCGGCGCGCATTCGCGCCAGCGTGATGAACTCCGAGAGGTTGCCGTACGACTCGCGGTCGGTGGCCAGCAGCACGAGCTTCGCGTGCGGCGCGCCGTCCGCGTTCGTGAGCTGCACCTCGGTGCCGACGATCAGATGCAGTCCGCGCGCTTTTGCCTCGACGTGCGCGCGCACCACACCGGCGAGCGAGCACTCGTCGGTGATCGCCAGCGCCGCGTAGCCGAGCGCGGCCGCGCGCTCGACCAGTTCCTCCGGATGCGAGGCGCCGCGCAGGAAGCTGAAGTTCGACACGCAGTGCAGCTCGGCGTAGTCGGGCAGCGGCGGCATCCGGCTCATGCGAACCTCCCGTGCAGATACCAGCCCTGCCGCAGCACCGGATCCGGCGCGCGCAGCCGGAAGATCCACAACAGCGCGCCGCCCGCATCGCGCGCGACGAAGTAGTCGCGCTCGACCCAGCGCCCGTCCCACCAGCCGCTTTCGATGCGCTCGGGTCCGGCCACCAGCGCAAGCGGCGTTTCGCACAACGGCGCGTGATCGAGCTCGGCCAGCGCCACCGGCGTCGGCAGCAGCCAGAGCGGGCGCGCCGGCGCGGGCAGCGTCGGCTGCGTGCGTGCGGCGGGCACATCGACCGCTTCGGCACGGAACGCCAGCTCGGGCCGGTGATCGGCGTGCGGCCGCAGCCGCGCGACCCGCTGACGCCCGAGGCGCGCCTGCAGGCGCTCGATCAGTTGCGCGAGACTTTCCTGCCCGGTGCCGCCCGCCGGAAACAACTCGCCCGTCAGCGGTGCGGCAGCGACCACTTCGTCGCAGCGAAGCTGCAACCCGTACACCGGGGCGGCCAGCCGCAGCCTGCCGAGCACCTCGCGCAGCACCGCGGTGAAGCGCGCATCGTCGTGGCTCGCGCTCGCCAGCCGCAGCGGCAGCACGGTCGGCACGCGGCCTTCGTGGATCAGACTGAAGACGAGCGCACGCGTGGCCGTGCAGCGCCCCGCCAGCCAGCCGCTCATCTGCACGATCAGCCGGCGCGCCGCAAACAGCAAGGCCTGTGCGTCGTCGACGCGGGCGGCCAGCTCGAGCCGGGCTTCGAAGCGCTCGGGCGCGGCGAACCAGGGGCGCGGGTCGGCCTTTTTTCCGAGCGCGCGGTCGAGTTCGTCGAGCAGCGCTTCCGAAAATCGCCGCGCCACCGCCGTTCGCGGCAACGGCAGCAGATCGCCGATACGGGCCATGCCTACGCTGCGCAGCGCCTCCCGATGCGCCCTGCCCGGGCCCAGCAGCCACACTGGCAGCGGCGACAGCACCCGCGGCAGTTCGTCGACGCTGTGCGCTTCGAGGCCGTCGGCCGCACGCGCCAGGATCCAGGCTGCTTGTGGCACCGGCGCGGTCGCCACGCGCGCGGCG
>JBKBSH010000311.1:0-3292 GCA_046291795.1 Burkholderiaceae bacterium
CGTCGACCTGCTGTACTTCGCGGTCGACCCGCGCCTGCGCATCGACCGCGCGGCGCTGGCGCATTGACGCGATGAACGCGAATCTCGGTTCGGCGCTGCGCTCGCCGGTCGCCTTCGTCGCCGAGCGGCACGACGAGTTCACCGCGATCCGGCGCGATCTGCACGCGCATCCGGAGCTGGGTTTCGAGGAGCATCGCACCGCTGCGCTCGTCGCCGAGCGGCTGCACCAGTGGGGCATCGAGGTGCACACGGGCATCGGCAAAACCGGCGTCGTCGGCGTCGTTCGGGGGCGGGTCGAGCGCTCGGGCAGGGCGGTCGGGCTGCGCGCCGACATGGACGCGCTGCCGATCGCCGAAGAAAACGACTTCGCGCACCGTTCGACCCGGCCCGGGCTGATGCACGGCTGCGGTCACGACGGCCATACGACGATGCTGCTGGCGGCCGCGCAGTACCTGGCGGCCACGCGCGCCTTCGACGGCACCGTGTATCTGATCTTCCAGCCCGGCGAAGAGGGCCACGCCGGCGCCAAGGCGATGATCGACGACGGTCTGTTCACGCGCTTTCCAGCCGACGAGGTCTACGCGCTGCACAACTGGCCGGCGCTGCCGGCGGGGCACATCGGGCTGAACCCGGGGCCGATGATGGCGGCGGCCGACCGCATCGAGATCGCGATCTCCGGTCGCGGCGGCCACGCCGCGCATCCGCATCTGACGGTCGATCCGGTGCTCATCGCCGCGCACATCATCACCGCCGCGCAGAGCATCGTGTCGCGCAACGTCGCGCCGATCGACGCGGCGGTCGTTTCGCTGTGTTCGCTGCAGGCGGGCCACCCCGGCGCGTTCAGCGTCGTTCCGCGCGAAGCGAGACTGGTCGGCACGGTGCGCGCGTTCCAGCACAGCATCCAGGAGCTGATCGAAAAGCGCCTGGTCGAGCTGGCGCAGTCGACCGCGCGCGCCTTCGGCGGCGACGCGAGCGTGCGCTACGAGCGCATCTACCCGGCGACGATCAATCACAAGCCGCAGTACGAGTTCGCGGTCAAGGTGGCCGAGGAACTGGTCGGCCGCGAGCGCGTCGCGCGCAACCTGCCGCCGTCGATGGGCGCCGAAGACTTCGCGTTCATGCTGCACGCCAAACCGGGCTGCTACATCCGGCTCGGGCAGGGTTCGGCCGCAGGCGCGACCGGCGGCACCTGCTGGCTGCACAACACTCGCTATGATTTCAACGACGCGATCATTCCGCTCGGCGCCGGCCTGCTCGCCGCGCTGGCCGAGCGGCGGCTCGCGCCGGCCGCAGCGCACTGAATCACATGCACGATCGGCACGACGGTGGCGCAGACGGCGTAGAAGCATCGATCGTGCGACCCACGAGGAGACGTCAGCCATGAAGACCCGTTTCTTTCTCGCGCGCGCGGCGCTCGCCGCGTGCGTGGCCGTGACCGCTGCGGCCGTCGGCGCACCGGCGGCGTCGGCCCGGACGTTCAAGTTCGCCAACCAGGGCGACGCGCTGTCGATGGATCCGCACTCGCTGAACGAGTCGCTCCAGTTGAACTTCCTGGCCAATATCTACGAGCCGCTGGTCGGCCGCGGCAAGAGGCTCGAGCTCGTGCCGGCGCTGGCGACCGACTGGAAGCAGACCGCGCCGACCGTGTGGCGCTTCAACCTGCGCAAGGGTGTGACCTTCCACGACGGCACGCCGTTCACCGCCGACGACGTGATCTTCTCGTACAACCGCGCCAAGGGCGAAGGCTCCGACGTCAAGACCTACGTCGGATCGATCAAGGAAATCCGCAAGGTCAACGACCACGCGATCGACATCGTCACCAACGAGCCATTTCCGATCCTGCCCGACGTGATCTCGCTGTGGATGATCATGAGCAAGAAGTGGTGCGAGGACAACCGCGCCACGCAGCCGGTCGACAAGCGCAAGGGTCTCGAGAACACCGCATCGTTCAAGGCCAACGGCACGGGGCCGTTCCGCCTGCGCGCGCGCGAGCCGAGCGTGCGGACGACGCTGGTACGCAACTTCAACTACTGGGACAAGTCGATCGAGACCAACATCGACGAAGCCATCTTCACGCCGATCGGCAACGCGTCGACGCGCGTGGCGGCATTGTTGAGCGGCGAGATCGACATGATGGAGCCGGTGCCGGTGCAGGACGTCGCGCGAATCGCGGCGCACCCGAACCTGAAGGTGCTGCAGGGACCGGAGCTCAGAACGATCTTCCTCGGCATGGACCAGTCGCGCGACGAGCTGCTGTTGTCGAACGTCAAGGGCAAGAACCCGTTCAAGGACAAGCGCGTGCGCCAGGCGCTGTATCAGGCGATCGACGTCAATGCGATCCAGAAGGTCGTGATGCGGGGCGCGTCGCAGCCGACCGCGCTGATGATCGCGCCGGGGATCAAGGGTTTCCCGGCCGACCTGAACAAGCGGCTGCCGTACGACCCGGCGGCGGCACAGAAGCTGCTCGCCGAGGCGGGGTATCCGCAGGGTTTCGAGGTCGGCATGAACTGCCCGAACGACCGCTATGTCAACGACGAGGAGATCTGCAAGGCGGTGGCGGCGATGCTCGCGAAGATCGGCGTCAAGGTGAACCTGGTGGCCGAGAGCAAGGCGACGTATTTCCCGAAGATCCTTTCGCGCAACACGTCGTTCTACCTGCTCGGCTGGACACCGGGCTCGTACGACTCCCACAACCCGCTGTTCGCGCTGATGTCCACGCCGGGACCGGGCGGGCAGGGGCAGTTCAACCTCGGCAGCTACAGCAACCCGAAGGTCGACGAGCTGACCCGCGCGATCGCGGTCGAGACCGATCCGAAGAAGCGCAACGAGATGATCCGCGAGGCGATGAAGATCCACCAGGACGACATCGGCCACATCCCGCTGCACCAGCAGGCGCTGGCGTGGGCGATGAAAAAGGACGTCAACACCGTGCAACTGCCGGACAACTTCATGTTCCTGAAATGGACGACCGTCGGCGCGAGGAAAGCGGACTAGCCGCTTTCGGATCGCCGATCGCATGAAAAGCGCAGGCCGCGATCGGCGCGATCCGGACGGCGCGACCCGCAATCCGGGCGACCCATGAGCGAGCTGCTCGCCCGCTGGTGCGACCGCGACGTCGTCTACAGCTTCCGGCAATCGCCGGTGGCGATCGGCGCGGCGGTCGTCGCTTTCGCGCTGGTGTTCTGCGCGGTTTTCGCCGAATGGGTCGCGCCGCACAACCCGTTCGATCAGGCGACGATCAATCTGCTTGACGCGTCGCTGCCCCCGGCCAGGCAGGACCGCGGCAAATAGC
>JBKBSH010000312.1:0-3291 GCA_046291795.1 Burkholderiaceae bacterium
ACAATCGTGTGCGTGCGACAAAGCATGCGGGCAATCTAACACGGGGCGACGCGATGACCGAATCCGAGTTTCTCGACCTGGCCGAGCGGACGCTCGACGCGATCGAGGCGGCCGTCGAGGCCGCGCCGATCGATGCGGAGGTCACGCGCGCGGGTAACGTCCTGACGCTCGAGCTCGCGGACGGCTCGCGCGTCGTGATCAACAGCCAGGCGCCGATGCAGCAGCTCTGGGTCGCCGCGAGGAGCGGCGGGTTCCACTACGAGCGGCGCGAAGGCGAATGGCGCGACACGCGCGACGGAACGGAACTGTTCGCCGCGCTGTCGCGCATTTTGTCCGCGCAGGGCGGATCGCCGGTGCTGCTGCGGCCGCGGAGCTGATCAGAAGATCTGATCGCGGACCTGCTCGTTTTTCTTCTGCTCTTCTGGCGGCAGGCCATCCTCGAGTCCGACGCTGGCCACGCCTTGCCCGGGCGGAAACTCGGCGTAGTAGACCTCGCCGCCGATCGCGGCCACGCCCTCGGGCATCGCCATGATCTGCTCGGGGCGGTCCTTCAGCGCGGCGCTCATGTACGACAGCCAGATCGGCAGCGCCAGCCCGCCCCCGGTTTCGCGCTCGCCGAGCGGTCGAGGCTGGTCGAACCCCATCCACCCCACCGCGACGATGCCGCCGGCGTAACCCGCGAACCACGCGTCGTGCGTGTCGTTGGTCGTTCCGGTCTTGCCGGCGACATCCGAGCGCTTGAGCGATGCCGCGCGCGCCGCCGTCCCGTAACGGGCGACGTCGCGCAGCATGCTGTCCATGATGAACGCGTTGCGGGCTTCGAGAACCCGCCGGTCTTCGTCACCGGCTTTCAGCGGGTTCGCCTCCATCAAGACCTTGCCGTTGCTTTCCGTGACGCGGCTGATCAGGTACGGCTGCACGCGGTAGCCACCGGTCGCGAAAACGCCGTAGGCCGCGAGCATCTGCCACGGGGTGACCGAGCCGGCGCCGAGCGCCATCGTCAGGTAGGGGGGGTGCCTTTCCGGCTCGAAGCCGAACCGCGTGATGAACGACTGCGCGTACTGCGGCGTGATCGACTGCAGGATGCGGATCGAAACGAGGTTCTTGGACTTCGCCAGGCCCTGGCGCATGCGCATCGGGCCCTCGAACTTGCCGTCATAGTTGCGCGGCTCCCAACCCTGCCCGCCGGTCAGCGCGGGGTCGACCGTCAGCGGCGCGTCGTTGATCAGCGTGCTGGGCATGAAACCCTTTTCAAGGGCGGCCGAGTAGATGAACGGCTTGAAGCTCGACCCGGGCTGGCGCCAGGCCTGTGTGACGTGGTTGAACTTGTTCAGATTGAAATCGAACCCGCCGACCAGCGCCCGGATCGCCCCGTCGCTGGCGCTTGCTGCGACGAAAGCCGCTTCGACCTGCGGAAGTTGCGTGATTTCCCAAGCACCCTGCGCGTTCTGGGTCACCCGGATGACCGCACCCGGCGCGATGCGCCGCGTCGGCTGCGCCTTCGGGTCGAGCGAGCGCGCCGCGAACCGCAGCCCGGCGCCCTGGATCTCGATGGTTACTCCGCCCTGCAGGACCGCCTTCACCCGCTTCGGCGAGGCTTCCAGCACGACGGCCGGGTACAGGTTCGGACTGTCGATGGCTTCGACGAGCGCATCCTCGATGCGCTGCTCGCGCACCTGTTCGTCCATCGCGAGCTCGATGAAGGCCTCGGGCCCGCGGTAGCCGTAGCGGCGGTCGTACTCCAGAATCTGCGCGCGCAGACCGTCGTAGGCCGCCTGCTGATCGGCGGCCACCAGCGTCGTGTAGACGTTCAGCCCGCGCGTGTACGTCTCGTCGCGGAAGACTTCGAACATCAATTGACGCGCCATCTCCGCAGCGAACTCGGCGCGCAGGCGGTTGCGGGCGCCGGGCTGCGTCGCGGCGATCGCGGCCGGGCGCGGCCTGAATTCCTCCTTCAGCGCCGCGTCGTACGTCTTCTGATCGATGAAGCCGAGCGCCAGCATGCGCGACAGCACGTACTGCTGGCGCGCCTTCGCGCGGCGCGGGTTCACCCACGGGTTGTACGCGCTCGGCGCCACGGGCAGGCCGGCGAGCGTGGCCGTCTCCGCGACGGTCAGGTCCTTGAGCTTCTTGCCGAAGTAGACCTGCGCCGCGGCCGAGAATCCGTACGCGCGCTGCCCGAGGAAGATCTGGTTGCTGTAGATCTCCAGAATCCGGTCCTTGGACAGCGTCGACTCGATCTTCAGCGCGAGCGCGATCTCGTAGATCTTGCGGATGTAACTGCGCTCCGAACTCAGAAAGAAGTTGCGAGCGATCTGCATCGTGATCGTGCTGCCGCCCTGGCCGCGACGGCCGGAAGCGAAGTTCGCGATCGCCGCGCGAGCCAGCCCCGCATAATCGACGCCGTGGTGCTGGTAGAAGCGGTCGTCCTCGGCGGCGAGGATGGCCTGCTTGAGCCGCTCGGGGACGTCCTTGATCTCGACATAGTCGCGCCGCTCTTCGCCGAACTCGCCGATCAGCACGCCGTCGCTGGTCCACACACGCAAAGGGATCTTCGGGCGGTACTCGGTCAGCGCGTCGATCGGCGGCAGGTTGGAGTAAGCGACCGCGAAAACGAGCACGAGCAGCAGCGCCGCCGCGACGGCGCCGCCGACCGCGACCGCCGCGCCGTACAGCACGACGCGACCGACCTGCGTGGCCGACCAGGCGCGCAGGCGAGCGCCGATACCCGAGCCGTTCGTTGCGGAAGACACGTGGATAAGATGGCTCGCGGTCGCGTCGGTTCAACCCGGCTTTGCGCGCGCCCGCGACACGGCGGTGAGATGAAGTGCATTATAGGCGGCGCAGTTACACGCTTCGAGGACGCGCAGATGTCACCGCGTACGCGTCGTCGACGCATACCGCGATCCACGCAGGAATACCCAAAACCGGTCACTGTTCGTCCGTTCTGCTGTCTTGTGCTCGCTTACAGTCTGTTGCTAGGATTTCACGTACCTTCGACAATTCAGCCGTAAGCGCTCGAAAAATAAAGAAATTTGGGCGGTCCAGCCCACTCTTTTCAACGGATCGACGCGTGGGTGCGAACGCCCTTTGTCGGTAATACTGGACGACAGGCTCCTTCCTTCTCTGAAGTCGATCGCGATCACAGGAGCGCCCCTTGGCCTTCGAGTTGCCGTTCACGTCGAAAGCGCCGCCGCTGGTGGGCCTCGACATCGGATCGTCCAGTGTCAAGCTCGTCGAGCTGTCGGATGCCGGTGGCGGCGTGATGCGTCTGGAGCGATACGCGATCGA
>JBKBSH010000313.1:0-2069 GCA_046291795.1 Burkholderiaceae bacterium
AGGCAATACTTGAAACCTATCAACCCGAACGCGATCCGCACGTTCGTGGGGTTATCGGTGCAGCAGTAGCGGCAGGGCGATATATCTGCGAACTTGATCCGGCCAAAGCCGCTGCGCGCGATGCCGCGGCCACGGTCCAGCCGCACGCTCAGCACGCCGGCGGCGGGCGCGGGAACGACGTAGATCTCCGAGTACGCGGCGCGCGGCCGGTAGCCGGCTTCCGACAGCGCGTCGAGCGCGCTCGTCAGCAGCGCGCGATCGATCACCGCGACCGGCAGCTTGGGCGCGGAGGCGATGGTCGTGACGGTGCCCGAACGCGCGTGCGGCGTAAACGCGAAGTGGCAGTCGGCCGGATCGGACAGCAGCCGCTCTTCGAGCAGGTTGGGCAGCGCCAGACGCAGCTTCGGCTCCGGCATGCGCGGCGCGTCGACGGCGGCGACGAATACGTCCGACGTGTCGAACACGAGGTCGACCGAAGACGCCTTGGGTAGCAGCGCGATCGGCGTCTCGCCGCTTTCCGCGCCCTTGGCGCCGACCGCGACGTAGCTCACGACGGTCGACGACGCGAGCCTGCCGCGGCCGCCGAGCGCGCGGTGCGGGGGAACGAAGACGAACAGGCGCTGGGCGGATCTTTCCTTCATAGCTCGCGTTGCCACAACACGGTGATCGGCGCCGGCGCACCCGGCGCCGCACGCTTGACCAGAGCTTCCATGCCGGTGCTGGCGCGGTCAAGCCGGACGCGGCCGCGCACGAAGAAGTAGCGCGACGTGGTCGATACGTCCTGCGGCATCAGCCCGGCGGCCTTGTCGCCGAGCCGGTTGCGCAGATCGGCCACGTCGCGGAAGTAGCCGAGTTGCGTGCGCTGCTCGACGATGCCGTTGGCATCCATCCAGGTCAGCCCGGCGATTCGCGCCGCGATCACTTCGGCTGCCGCGGTGTTGACGTTCACGGGCGTCGGCTCGTCGAGCACCACGATGTGCGGCGCGAGTCTGGCCGCTGCCTCCGGGTCGATGCCATCGACCGCGAACAGATCGCGCGGCAGCACGAGCGGGATCGGTCGCGGCTTGGCGTTTTCGCCGCGGGAAGGCGCGGGCGCGAACGCCTCGGCCATTCGCTGAGCGATGAGGTCTGCAATCGCTTCGGGCACGGATAGCAGCGCGCACAGGCGGCGCAGCGCGGCCAGTTCGCGTTCGACGATCCGGCCGTCACCGCCGACGACGTTGCGCAGGTTCAGCCGCGCCTGCGCGTCGTCGATGTCGCCTTCGATCGTCGCCTGCGAAGCGAGCGCCGACGTTTCGCCGAGCTGATCGAGCCGCGTCGGCGCGAGCGGCGTCGCCCAGGGTTCGGTGCGCGCGTCGTAGTTCGAGCGCGCCGCATCCTCGCGCAGGATCGCGCGCGCCCAGTCGAGCGCGCCGCGCAGCAACAGCCGGCTCTGAGACACGAGCTGCTGGTTCTCGATGGTCCTCAGCAGCACGAACTGGTTCCAGAACAGCCCCGTGACGATCAGCGTGGCCAGCGTCGCGACGAACAAGGCCATCAGCACGGCGGCGCCGCGTTGGCGCGCGGCGCGCGCCGCGAATTTTGTGGCGGGCCAAGGCCCCGACCTCCTTTCGCAAGGAGCAGGCAGCGGGGACGGGTCGAACTTCACGGTCTCACCCCACCAGCAGCACGCGCCGGTACGTCTTGCCGTCGGCGCGGTCGACGCTGACCTCGACGCCCTGGAGCGGCCCGACCGCTTGACCGGGGGGCTGCGGGCCTGGCTGGCCGGGATCGACCCAGCCCGCATCCGGCCGCCATACCCGTACGCGCATCGCCCGGACGTCGCGCAGCAGCCGCACGTTGCTGAACTCGGATGCTTCGAACGGTCTGAGCGCACGCGTGGCCGGCGTGGCCTGCCGCAGCAGCGCACCGTCATCGACGCGATAGAAGATCCGCTGGATCGCGAGCGCACCGCTGTCGTCCGGCGGCGCGATGCGCACGATCTCGAGGACGGGGCCGCCGGTGGCGAGCCGCACCTGGACCGGATCCGAGGCCAGCGCAAACAGCGTCGGATTCGCGACCTGCGCGAG
>JBKBSH010000313.1:2079-3261 GCA_046291795.1 Burkholderiaceae bacterium
GGGCCGCCGGTGGCGAGCCGCACCTGGACCGGATCCGAGGCCAGCGCAAACAGCGTCGGATTCGCGACCTGCGCGAGGTCGCGCTCGAGCTGGCCGAAGGCGGTGAGCAGCGACCGCACGTCGTCGCCTTCCGGCGCCAGCCGCTCGCGGGTGGTCACCAGCGTGTCCAGCCCGCGCCACGCGATGATCGACACCAGCGACAGCACGCTGATCGCGATCAGCAGCTCGAGCAGCGTGAAGCCCTGCGGCGCCCGGCGCATCATTGGTTGGTCGGCAGCACGGTCAGCATCTCGGCGTACTGCCGGCGCTGCTCGTCGCGCGTTCGATAGACGCGCAGCTCGACGCGGCGGAAAAACGGATTCGGCGTGCTCTTGACGATCTGTTCGCAAACGAAGATGACGCCGCCCTGTTCGCAGTCGGTCGTGTTCTGCCCGAGTTCGAGCCGTTGGCGCGCCAGCCGCAGCTCGTACAGGCGGTTTTCGGCAGTCAGCGTGGCGAGCAGCTTGTAGCGCGTCTCCTCCGCAGTGCCCGTCAGCGACAGCGCGCCGCGCATCGCGGCGGCGAGCGCCACGCCGATGATCACGAGCGCGACCAGCACTTCGAGCAGCGTGAAGCCGCGTTTCGTTCGGCTACTGGAGCGCGACATGGCTGCGACCGTCTTCGTCGATCTCGACGGCGACTCGGGCGACGTCGTTGGTCAGTTCAAGCCGCAGGCGCGGCTGCACCCACTCGCGCGCGATCGGCACCCGCACCGGCGGCGCGCCCGGACCCAGCAATACCTGGGCCGGTTTGGCGTTGCCGCGGTCGATCACCGCAAGCCGCGTCAGTTCGCGCTCCCACCTGCGCTCGCGCAGCAGATCGTCGCCGGTCAGCAGGCGGCGCTCGCCCGCGTCTTCGGTCACGAAGCGGTAGCCGCGCAGATCGGCTTCCCAGACGATCGGCTGCTGCCGGATGCGCGCTTCGTCGGCGGCGATCGCCAGCAACTGGCCGATGCGCTGCGCCTCGCGCGCGAGCGCCTGGCGGTCATCGGGCGCCACGCTGACCGTCACGATCGACAGCAGGATGCCGGCGAGCACGATCACGATCAGCATCTCCAGCAGCGTGAATCCGCGCGCTTTCATGCCCGGGCCGATCCATGCGTCGCCGGCGATGGGCTACCGCCTAGCCCGGACGTTTCACGGG
>JBKBSH010000314.1:0-3258 GCA_046291795.1 Burkholderiaceae bacterium
GGCTGGAGCCACGGCAACGACGAGAAGTTCACCCGCGAGCAGTTCGTCCAATGGTTCGATCTCGAACACGTCAGCCGCGCGCCGGCACAGTACAACCTCGACAAGCTGCTGTGGTTGAACGGTGAATACATCAAGGAAGCCGACGATGCACGGCTCGCCAGGCTGGTTGCGCCGCGCATCGAGCGCCGCGGCGGCGTCATCGCGGGTCCGGCGCTCGAGGCGGTGGTCGCGCTGCTCAAGCAGCGCGCGAAGACGCTGAACGAGTTGGCCGACGAGGCGCTGCTGTTCTATGGTCCGGTCGCGCCGAGCGACGAGCTGATCGCGCAACACTTGACCGGCGAAAGCGTCGATGCGCTGCGCGCTTTCGCCGAGCGCGCCGCAGCAATCGCCTGGGAGCGCGCGGCGATCTCCGCGCTGCTCAAGCAGCTCGTCGCCGAGCGCTCGCTCAAGATGCCGCAGATCGCGATCCCGCTTCGTGTCGCGGTGACCGGGCGCACGCAGACGCCGTCGATCGATGCGGTGCTCGAGCTGATCGGCCGCGACACGGTGCTCGATCGGCTGAACAAGGCGCTCGCTCGCGTCGGCTGAACGCTCCTTCCGTTCAAGTCCATGCGAGCGCGCGCATCGCGGCCGCCGTGCGTGTCTCGACCCCCAGCTTGTCGTAGATCCGCTGCAGGTGCTTGTGCACCGTGCGCGGGCTGATCGAGAGGATCGCCGCGATGTCGCGATCGGTCTTGCCCGCGGCGACCCAGCGCAACACTTCGCGCTCGCGCGCGGTCAGCGGCAGCGGCGCCCGCTCGACGACGGATGCGGCGCCGAGCAACTCGCGCAGTCCGTCGACGGTCGATCGCAGCCGTTCGAGCGCGATCGCGCGGCGGTACAGCGCGCCGAGCGCGACGCGCATCGTGTCGAGCAGGTCGCGATCGCGCTCGCTGAAATCGCGCCGCACCCGGTTCAGCACGAAGCTCACGAGCCGGCGATCGTCGACGTAGACCGGCAGCGCCATCGCGTGATCGAGTCCGACGCGACGGTAGTACTCGTCGTACAGCGCGCTGCAGCGGAAGCGCGCAAACGGCACCGAGTCGCTGATCCGCTGCGTGCGACGCCCGCCTTCGTAGGCGTGAAAGCGCACCAGCGGGTGCGTGTGGAAGTGGCGATCGAACGCGGCGCGGTCCTCGGCGCTCAGCCGGCAGCCCGGGGTCGAGACGACGTCGCGCCTGCCGCTCGCCAGATCGCAGATCGACAGCGTGGTCAGTTCGGAGGCGACGAGCGTCGGAAGCAGCTCGACGCCCGTGCACGCGAAGGTCGCGACGTCGTCCGCGGCCGCAGCGATCGCCTGCACGGCGCGCAACGCCGACCGGTAATCGCTCGAGCGCAACCGGATCATCCGGCCTCCTGGGCACCGCCGGCCTACGCAATCCTGCCCATGGCCGGGCGGCGCGCGAACGCGTATCAGTATAGGCACCGTGGTTCGATCGACAAGGAGGCGGTGATGAAAGCACAAGGCGATACGGCGAAGCTTCGCAGGTGGGGGCCGGCGCTGGTGTTCGCGCTGGGCTGCGCGGCGGCTGCGGCCGGTCCGGTCGATGGCCGCAGCTTTCAAGGCGTCTTCATCGAACGCGGCAAGACTTCGGGCGATGCCGACACGCTGATCTTCAAGGAAGGTCGCTTTCGCTCGACCGCCTGCGACAAGTACGGCTACTCGGATGCGCCATACCGCACGACCGCGCAGGGCGATGCCGTGCATTTCGAAGCCGAAACCGAGAGCCCGCGCTACGGCAAGCTGATGTGGAAGGGGGTGGTGCGCGACGGCAAGCTCGACGCGACGGCCATCGCCGTGCGCAGCGGCAAGGCGCCGGTGGAAAACTGGGTCGTCGCGGGAGAGAAACGATGAGCGCGCTGGCGGATACCCGGGTCACCTGCATGCTGCCGGTGAAGGACCTGGCCCGTGCCCGCCGCTTCTACGAAGCGGGGCTGGGGCTCGAGCCGCTCGGCGCCAAGCCCGACGGCAAGTTCGTCTACCGCGTCGGCGGCACCGAGCTCGCGCTGTTTCCGAAGCCGGAGGGAACGAAGGCCGAGCACACGGCGATCAGCTTCAAGGTGGGCGACATCGCTGCCGCGATCGCGGAGTTGCAAGGCCGTGGCGTGGTCTTCGACGACTACGACCTGCCGGGCTTCAAGACCGTCGGGCACGTGTGCGTGCTCGGCTCCGAAAAGGCGGCGTGGTTCCGCGATCCCGAGGGCAACATCCTGTGCCTGCATGAAGACCTCGCCTGAAGCCTTCTATCACGACGGCATGCGGCGGCTACAGGCCCGCTTCGATACGCGGCGCCTGGCCGACCGGCTCGACGAGCGGCTCGGCCGCGCGCAGTTCAGCGACGAGGACCGCGGCTTCATCGAAAGCCGTTCGATGTTCTTCCTCGCCACCGCCGACGCCCGCGGCCGCCCCGACTGCTCGTACAAGGGCGGGGCGGCGGGCTTCGTGCGCGTGACCGACGTCGACGAAGTCGCGTTTCCGAGCTACGACGGCAACGGCATGTTCCGCAGTCTGGGCAACGTACTGGTCAACCCGGCGGTGGCGCTGCTGTTCGTCGACTTCGATGACCCGCGCCGGCTGCGCGTCAACGGCCGCGCGTTCATCGTCGCGGACGATCCGCTGCTCGAAGCGTTCGCGGGCGCGCAGCTCGTGGTGCGCGTACGAGCGACGCGCATTTTTCCGAACTGTCCGCGCTACGTCCACCACACGACGCTCGTCGAGGCATCTGTATACGTGCCGTGTGCCGGGTACGCGCCGCCGGTGCCGGCATGGAAGCGCGACGACGCTTTCCGCGATGTGCTGCCGCGCGGCGATTCGGCGCGTGTCTGATCGCAGGGAGAAACGTATGAACGACATGCAAGCCCGCGCGCACGGCGCGAAGGCCGAGTGGAAGAACTTCGCCCATCCCGACGAGGTGCGCGAATTCCCGAAGGGCCGGCTCGAACTGGTCAACCTCGGCGGCGCAGTGGTCGGCCGCGCGATCTTCGAGCCCGGCTGGCGCTGGGCGACCTCGGTGCAGCCGCTGGTGAACACGAGAAGCTGCGAGGCACCGCACTTCCAGTACCACGTCTCGGGCGTGCTGCGTATCCGCATGGACGACGGCACCGAGTTTGACTGCAAGCCCGGCGACGTGTCCATGCTGCCATCGGGCCACGAGGCCTGGGTCGTCGGCGACGAGCCGGCGGTCGTCGTCGACGTCCAGGGCATGATCGACTACGCGC
>JBKBSH010000315.1:0-1925 GCA_046291795.1 Burkholderiaceae bacterium
GGTCCGCGTCGATCAGGCAGCCTGCGAGCGCGACTGCATCGGCCGCTTCGCGCCGCTGCGCCTGCGCGGGTGTCGCGGTCAACAGCGCCGCCATCAGCGCCGCGATCGGCGCGTGTGCGCGTCTGCGGCGGGCGGTTCTTTCGTGCGAATCGGCGGTGTCGTTCATGTCGAGCCCGGTTCGGCAAAGCGAGCGCAGCGACCGCGCGCGCCTATCATACAAACGCATGCCGTCGGACACGCCGCTGTGCTGCAGCGCGCGGGCCGCCACGGCAAACCGAGAACCGACCGCCCGATGGAGCAGCCCGACGAGCACGCGCTGATCACCCGCATCGTCAAGATCGTCGCGGCCGGGCTGCTGGTGATCGGTGCGGCGGTCGTGATCGAGCCGTTTCTCGCTGCGGGGCTCTTCGCTGCGGTGTTCGCGCTCGCAACCTGGCCGCTGCACCTGGCCGTGCGGCGCCTTGTCCGCGGCAGCGATACGGCTGCAGCGACCATCATGATCCTGCTGGCGATCGTGCTCGTGATCCTGCCGTTCGCGTGGCTCGTCGACAATGCGATCGAACGCGTGCCCCGGTGGTTCGCGGCCGTCCAGGCGTGGTTCGCCGCCGGACTGCCGGCGCCGCCCGCATGGCTGCAGCGCATCCCGGTCGTCGGCGGCTGGCTCGACGCGTACTGGCGCGAGTTCGCGGCCGATCCCGGCGCGCTGCGCACGCTCGGCGCACGGCTGGTCGAGGTCGGACGACAACCGCTGCTCAACGCCGGTCGGCTGATCGCGGAGGGCGTGCTGCAGTTGATGCTGTCGACGTTCATCGCTTTCTTCTTCTACCGCGACGGGGAGGCGCTGGTGCGCAGCCTGCGCGCGGGCATGGCGCGCATCGCGGGCGAGATGTCCGATGAGCTGCTCGCGATCGTTCGCGACACCGTGCGCGGCGTCGTGATCGGGATCGTCGGGACGGGACTTGCGCAAGGCGCCATCGCGACGATCGGCTTCCTGATCGCGGGCGTGCCGGCGGCGTTTCTGCTGGGCGGGCTGACGGTGCTGCTGTCGCTCGTCCCGGGCGGTCCGGTCATCGTGTGGCTCGGTGCGACGATCTGGCTGCTGGCGCAGGAGCAGGTCGGATGGGCCGTGTTCATGGCCATCTGGGGAACGCTGCTCGTGTCGAGCATCGACAACGTGCTGCGCCCGCTGCTGATCTCGCGCGGCGCCAGCCTGTCGTTCGCGCTCGTGTTCATCGGCGTCGTCGGCGGGCTGGTCGCCTTCGGTTTCGTCGGCATCTTTCTCGGGCCGACACTGCTCGCGTTGACGTGGCGGCTTTGGACGAGGTGGGCCGAGCGCAGCCGGGATCCGGCGCAGCCGGTCAGAGAAACGCCCGCGGATCGCTGATGCATCCGGCGACCGCGCTCGCAGCGACCGTGTACGGCGAGCCGAGGTACACCTGCGCCAGCGGCGAGCCCATGCGCCCCCTGAAGTTGCGGGCGGTCGACGAGATCACGACGTCGTCGTCACCGAACCGGAACTCGCCGTAGCCCGCGCACGCGCCGCACGCGTTGGGCAGCAGCACGCCGCCGGCATCGAGCAGCGCCTGCAGCGTGCCTTCGTCGCGCGCGGCGTTCTGATCGCGCAGCGACGCCGGTGCGATCCACAGCTTCACGCCCGCCGCGACGCGTCTGCCGCGCAGCACCTGCGCGGCCATCCGCAGGTCGGCGAGCTTGGCGCCCGTGCACGCGCCGACGTAAGCGGAATTGATCGGAGTTCCCGCGAACTCGCCGACCGCCCGGCTCGCCGCCGGTGTGCCGGGCGCGGCGACCTGCGGTGCGAGCACCGCCGCGTCGAACCGGTATTCGGCAGCGACCGGCGCGCCGGCGTCGCCTTGCCAAGTCGCCAGATCGATGTCTTCGTCGCGCACGCCGACGCCGAGCAGGTA
>JBKBSH010000315.1:1934-3235 GCA_046291795.1 Burkholderiaceae bacterium
AGCGACCGGCGCGCCGGCGTCGCCTTGCCAAGTCGCCAGATCGATGTCTTCGTCGCGCACGCCGACGCCGAGCAGGTATTCGCGCGTGACTTCGTCGGGCGCGATCAGTCCGGTCTGGCCGCCGAGTTCGGCCGTCATGTTCGCGAGCGTCATCCGCTCCTGCATCGGCAGCGCGCGGATCGCGGCGCCCGCGTACTCGACCGCGGCGTAGCGGCCTCCGCCCATGCCGAAGCGGCCGATCAGGAACAGCATCACATCCTTCGCGGTGACGCCGCGCGCGAGCGCCCCGTCGAACACGAAGCGGATCGTCTCGGGCACCTTCAGCCAGATCTCGCCCGTGGTCACGACGCCGAGCATCTCGGTCGCGCCGACGCCGAACACATACGCGCCGAACGCGCCGCCGGTCGGCGAATGCGAGTCGCCGCCGACGACGAACATGCCCGGCTTCAGATGCCCGCGCTCGGGCAGCACGACGTGGCAGATGCCTTCGCCGTCGTAGAAGCGCTCGATCGCGTGCTCGCGCGCAAAGTCGCGGGCGATGCGAACGATGCGCCGGCTGTCGTCGTCGGCGGCGGGCAGATAGTGGTCGACGACCAGAACGACCTTCGACGGATCCCGGATCCCGGCGCCGAGTTCGGCGAGCCACGGCGCCAGCCGCCGCGGCCCGCCGCTGTCGTGCATCAGCGCCAGATCGACCCGGCACGTGACGATCTCGCCGGGCGTCACGTGCGGGCGGCCCGCGGCACGCGCGACGAGTTTCTGGGCAAGCGTTTGCGGCATGAGGGTCGATGTCAAGTGAGCGAAACTCGCCGGCGGCGCCGCTTCCGTGCGGTGCTCCGCGTTCTGCACCGCTGCGCGTCCGCCCGATTCCGTTCGTTCACACCCCAAGATACGCCCGCTTGAGTTCCGCGCTCGCGAGCAGCTCCGCGGGCGTGCCGGAAAAGCGCGGCGCGCCGTTTTCGAGCACGTACGCGCGGTGCGCGATCTGCAGCGACTGGCCGACGTTCTGCTCGACGAGCAGGATCGCGAGCCCCTGCGTGTTGAGGACGCCGATCAGCTCGAACAGCTCGTCGACACGAGCTGCCACCTGCTCCTCAGACTCGAACGTGGTCGGCAGGTGCAGGGCAGCCGACAGGGCGGAGCGACTCGCCACCCACCGCTCGAGCGCGATCGCCAGCGTCTCGGCGACGGTGAGCTCGGGAAACAGGCGGGCGTCCTGGAACGAGCGCCCGAGGCCCTCGGCGGCCCGGGCTGAGGGCGAGAGCGCTGTGATGTCGCGGCCGTCGAGCTCGATCCGCCCG
>JBKBSH010000030.1:0-12263 GCA_046291795.1 Burkholderiaceae bacterium
CGGTGATGCACGTGGAGCTGCTCGGCCGCGCGGTGCCGGTCGTACGCACGCCCGAGGGTCTGCGCGCGCTGTCGAAGAACGCGCCGGTCGGGCCGGAAAGCGTGCAGCGTTATCTGGAGAGCAAGTTCGGCGACGCGCTGCCGGCGGTCGAGAAAGAGATGCGAGCGCTGGCGCGATCGATGCCCGCGGAAGAACTGGCGCGCCGCGCCTACGCGCTGTACGAGGCGTTTCGCCCGGAAGTGCCGCCGGGCGTGCGCGGCTGGGGCGCGGCCGGCACGCTCGATCTGGCGCGGATCCGCGCCGCGGCGCGGTAGCGCGCGGTGCGTCCTCAGTGCGACATCAGCACGGGCACGGTCATCGAATTCAACACCGTGCGCGTCGCGCCGCCGAGCACGATCTCGCGCGCGCGCGAGTGCCCGTACGCGCCCATGACGATCAGATCGGCGCCGTAGTCGAACGCGCGCGACAGGATTTCCTCGCCCGCGTCCACGTCGGCCGCGACGGTGGGTGCCACTTCGGTCTTCACGCCGTGCCGCGCCAGGTACACCGCAACGTCGGCGCCCGGCGTGCCGCCGAGCGCATCCGCCGTCCGCTTGCCCGCGATCGACAGCACGACCACCTGCTGCGCCCGCTGCAAGAACGGCAGCGCATCGGTCACCGCGCGCGCCGCTTCACGGCTGGCGTTCCACGCGACGAGGACCCTTTCGCCCAGCGTCTTGAATTCCCCGGCGTACGGCACGACCAGCACCGGGCGTCCGACCCACATGAGCACCGCGTCGGCGAAGTTGGTGCGGACGTCGGCTTCCGGGTCGGTCTGATTGACGATCACGAGATCGGCATAGCGCGCGTGCAGTGCGACCGCTTCGGCGACGTCGCCGTCGGCGGTGCGGAATTCGCTGCGCGTGATCCCCGCGGCCTTCACGCCGGCATCGAATCGCGCGCGCGCTTCGGCGACCAGTTCGGCCTGGGTCTTGCGCTGCAGTTCGGCGAGCGTTTCGGCGCCGGCTTCGATCCCCGCGGGAAGGTACATCGGCGGTTTCACGTACAGGCCGATGACGTGCGAGTCCCACCGGTCGGCGATCCTGCCCGCGATTTCGAGGCTGCGCAGGCTGCGCGGCCGCGGATCGACGGCAACGAGCAAAGTCTTGAACATGGCGAACCTCCACGCTCCACGCAATCAGCGTAGGGCGCTGCGCGCCCGCCGCGTTGAGTTGGCTCAAGCCGCGGCGCTGGCACGTTGCGTCGCACGATCGCGCCATTTCACCGGCGCCCGTTGACGGCCGTCAAGTCCGGCCGCTGGCGGCGTATGAGACTAATCTCATAGTGCGCTCGGCGCGCCGACGTTGGCGGAATTGTCGGCACCCGCCGGTCGGATGCGACGCCGGCGCCTTCGTCGGTCGATCGTCGAAGTCGCTCCATCGGGCAGGCCCGTTCGACGAAAGGGCCTGCCCTCCGTTCGGGGAGACGCCAATGACGCACTACGTGATGTTGACCCGCGTATCGGTCGAATCGCTGAGCCAGCCCAAGTCGATCGAAACACTCGAGCGCCACGCGCTCGACGCCGTCCGCAAGTCCTGCCCCGGCGTTCAGTGGATCGCCAACTACGCCGTGGCCGGCCCGTACGACTACGTCGACATCTTCAGCGCGCCGGACTTCGAAACCGCGCTGAAGGTCTCGGCGCTGATCCGCAGCTACGGGCATGCGCATACGGAAGTGTGGCCGGCGCTCGAGTGGACCAAGTTCAAGGAACTCGTCCGGCAGATGTCGGCCGCGTAGCGGCGGACACGGACGTCAAGCCGCGTCCGCGTCGCGCCCCCGGCGCCGCTGCCAGATCAGTTGGCCGTCGCGCCAGACTTCGCGGACGCGGTGCAACGGCACCCGGTGCACCGAGCCGTCGGGCTCGATCGCGGGCAAGCGCGCTCGATCCGCCGGATCGAACTCGATTCGCGACAGCGGCACGCGCACGATGCTACGCGCGATGCGATCCCAGTAGCCGATCGTGAATCGCCCGCGGCCGAAGTCGCGGTCCCAGCGGATGCGCGCAAGCAGCGCGTGGATCGGCGTCATGCGCCGACACTCATCCGCCCGCGCCGGCCTCGCGCTCGTGCAGCCGCGCGATGCTCGCCACGACACTCGCGACCTCGTCGTCGGGCAGCGGCGGGCGGCAGCGCATGCGGTTCCACGCGAGCAGCAGCTCGAGCGCGACTTCGGGATCGACGCCGCGCCACAGCAGGTGTCCGGTCAGCGACGCGATCGTGTTGTTGCGTTCGCCTTCGGCCACACCTTCACGCACGAGCCTGCGCCAGTGCACGAGCGGATGGCCCGAAGGCGAAGCACGCCGCGCGAGCGCGACGAACCACGCGGGCAGCGCCGCCGGCGCGAGCGCGTCCGGCGAGCGTCCGTCGACCCAGGCATAGCGGCGGCCGCTCGGGTGCACCGAGGGCGGCGCGACGACGCAGCCGCCCTCGCCCCGCAGGTCGATGCCGGTTCGAATGCCGACGCGGTTGTGCAGCGCCAAGTCGGTCAGTGCGAAGTACAGATGCCGGCCACCCCCGCCGGTGATCGCCTCGACGGTCGTCGGCAGCGAGCCGTTTGCGCGCTCCAGCCCGCGCAGGCTGTCGAACCCGCCGTGCTGCGCATCGACATCGACGACGACGATGCCCGACACGCGGCCGGTCACGATGCCGACGTTCGCATCGGGCCAGCGCCCGAACCACCCCGCGATCTCGGCGGGGTCGGCGATGCGCTGCTGGAACTCCAGCCACGGCACCAGCGGCCGCTTGCCGCGCGGCTCGATCGGGATCGGCGACCAGCCGCGCGCCGCATACGCGAGCGCGGCCGCCTCGCAGCCGGCCGGCTCCGTCGGACCCCTTTTGTTAGGCATACGCCGGCGCGTTGCCCGGCTTCCACTTGATGCTGCAGCCCACGCTCGGATGCTGTTCGGCCGGAACGGGTCGGCCGGCCAGCAGCGCATCGACGGCGGCGCGCAGATCGGCGCCGGTGACCGGCACGTTCGAGCCCGGCCGGCTGGCGTCGAAGCGGCCGCGGTAGACGAGCTTGCGATCGCGATCGAAGAGGAAAAAGTCCGGCGTGCAGATCGCTTCGAACGCACGCGCGACCGCCTGCGTTTCGTCGTAAAGGTACGGGAACGTGAAGCCCGCGTTCTTCGCCTCGCGCGCCATCGCCTCGGGCGCGTCGTCCGGATAGGCGGCCGGGTCGTTGGCGCTGATCGCGACCACCGCCAGCCCCTTCGGCCGATACTCGCGCGCGAACGCGACGAAGCCGTCGCGCACGTGCTTCACATAGGGGCAGTGGTTGCAGATGAACGCGACCAGCAGCGCGGGCGCCGACGCAAACTCGGCGAGCCTGACCGTGTGCCCGCTCACGACATCGGGCAGCGCGAAATCCGGCGCGGGCGAGCCGAGCGCGATCATGCGGGACTGTTTCAGTGCCATGCGGGCCTCCGTGCCGAGGGTGGGTTCGTGCTCGATTCCATCCTACGCGTGATCGTTCGAGAGATCGCCGGGGCGTGCGTTCCGTGCCGGGCCGCGCGCCCGCACCGCAGCGCGGTACGCGCAAGCTCATCGGCATTGCGGCCGGGATGCGGACGGCACCAGAACGTCGTTCGGTTCAACGCTGCAGCCATCGATGGGTCGGGCGTTCGCGGACGCCAGACGGCACGCGATTGCCGCCTGGTCACGCGCGCATCGGACGGTGCGTTGCTGCGCCCCGATCGTGGCGCGGCCAGCCAGAGGCAATCACGACGTCCGACGCCCCCGCCGACCGTATGAGGCGCAAGTCCGACCGAATGCTCCGGCCGACCGCTCGAGGCGCCGAAACGTGCCAATGTGCAAGCGCACACTGACCGTCCAATCCGTATGGACCTGTCAATTAGTGGGTCAGATTTCCCAAATATTTGCCATTGGAGGTTTATTTGAGATATAATTCCCAAAGTATATGGAAGGCTCGGCACAAGCGCTGAACGAAGCCCTGCGGCGCAACGTGCTGCGCGTCCTCAAGGCGTTGGCAAAACTGATGATCAGGCACGGCGTTTCGGTTCCCTCGTTCGTCGAACTGGCAAAGCAGGCGTACGTGGATGTGGCCTTGCGCGAGTTTGCGATCCCGGGGCGCAAGCCGTCGGTTTCACGCGCGTCCTTGCTGACCGGACTCACGCGCAAGGAAGTGCAGAGGCTCGCACAGGCGGAACCGGCGGCCGGCGCTGAGGCCATCGAAGCCCATCACCGCGCCGCGCGCGTCGTTGCTGGCTGGGTACGCGATGAGGCGTTCCTCGAGCCGGGCGGGCAGCCGCTCGCACTTCCGTTCGACGGCGGCGAGGCGAGCTTCGCCGAACTGGTGCGCCGCTACGGCGGCGACGTGACACCCCGTGCCGTCTTGGACGAGTTGCTACGTGTGGGAACGGTCCAGCGCGAAGCCGACGGCCGCATCCGCTTGCTCACGCGCGTTTACATCCCGCGCACTAGTGACGTCGGCAAGCTGAACATCTTCGGCAGCAATGTCGCGTACCTGATCGAAACCATCGACCACAACATCGTGGGCAGCGGCACGCCGCGCTTCCAGCGCACGGTCGTGTACGACAACCTGCCGCGGGAGGCGGCAGCGGAGTTTCGTGCCGTCAGCAGCGAGCAGGCACAAGCGCTGATCGAGCGGCTCGATCGCTGGCTCGCGCAACACGATCGCGACACCAACCCGCTGGCCCGCGGGTCGGGCCGCGTGCGCGCCGGCATGGGGATCTTCTATTTCGAGCAGGACTTCGATCAACCGGCGGGAAATCCGAAATGAGCAGGGCTTTGACGATCACTGCGGCCGGCATGTGCGCGGTCGCCGCGCTCGCCGCCTGCGGTGGCGGCACGGAGGGCACCGGCGCCGTGCCTGAGCCAGTGGGGCCGCTGACGTCGCGCGGCACGATGAAAAGCGGCAGCGTCATCCTCAACGGCATCCGCTTCGATGTCTCGGCCGCCGCGATCCGCGACGACCGCAATCGCACCGCCACACAGCTGGCCGACGGCATGGTCGTCAAGCTGCGCGGCCGCACCGACGACGGCATCAACGGCCGCGCCGATCTGCTCAAAGTGGAAAACGAGGTACGCGCACGCATCACGGCGATTCAGCCCTTTGCGGCGCCGCCGCGCATGACCGTCGGCGGTCTGGACATCGCATTGGACGCCAACACCGTCTACGCCAACTTCTCTTCTTTCGACACGCTGACCGTCGGAACCCGCGTCGAAGTGCACGGACTGCGCGATTCGACGGGTCTGATGCGGGCGTCTCGCATCGAGATCGCGGGCAGCTCGGACGGCAGCGACGAATTGCGCGGTGCCGTCAGTGCCCTCGACCCGACGGCGCGGCGGTTCGTCCTCAATGGCACCGTGACGGTCGATTTCTCCGCCGCGCGCTTTGAACCGGCCGGCGCCGGCGCCGACCGGCTCGCCAACGGTGCGCTGGTCGAAGTGCGAGGGTCGCTCAGCGGCACGACATTGGCCGCGACCGAGATCGTGATCGACGCGCTGCAAGACGCGGTGTTCGCGGGCGATCCCGGCGAACCACAGGAGGTGGAGGGATACGTCAGCAGTTTCACCGTCCACCCGGGCACGTTCCGCGTCGGAGGTCGCGCGGTCAGTACGACGAGCATGACGCGCTTCTCCGGCGGCAACGCGTTGAACCTCGCCAACGACGTGCGAGTCGAGGTCGAAGGCACGGTCGATCGCACGGGCGTGCTCGTCGTCGCGCAGATCAAATACGTGCGGGCGCGGGTCGTCCTGGAGGGTCTGGCCAGCGCCGTGGACGTGGCCGCGCGCACGCTGACCGTCCTGAACCAGACGTTGACGCTCAACGACCTGACGTCGATCGACGCGCAGGGCGCAGCCGGCCGCTCGAACGACCTCGCCGACATTCGTGCAGGTATCGACTGCGTCGACGTGGAAGGCTTCATGGAGGGTTCGGTGGTCGTCGTGGACCAGGTCAAGGAGGAGGCGTGCGACGGCCGCAGCAAGGTCCAGGCGCATGTCACCGCCAAAGACGAGGAATCAGCCACGCTAACGTTCTTCAACACGCTGCGTGCCGATTTGAGCGGCGCACTGCTGTTCGATCACGACGACCGACCCCTGACAAAAGACCAGTTTTTTGCCGCCATTCGGGTCGCCGGACCGCAATTCCCGGGCACCCTGGTGGAAGTCAAAGGCCGATTCAACGGTACGACATTGACTGCCGATGAAGCGGAACTCGAAGAGTGAAATCCTGTGGAGGAAGGCAAAATGAAACGACGCTTGTTCTCGTCGATGGAACTCGCCCGCTGGGCTTGCGCCCCAGCGCTCGCAGCGACCCTCGCCGCATGCGGCGGAGGCGGCGGCACAATGACCCAGCCCGTCATGAGCCAGGGCGCGGCCCGCGGCGTGATGACCAAGACATCGGCGACGACGATCGACGTCAACGGCACCCGCTATGACGTCGGCACCGCCAGCGTGCGCGTCGGCGATGCACCGTCCAGCCCCTCGGCCCTCAAGGACGGCATGGTCGTGCGCGTGAAAGGGATGCACGACGGCAACCGGGGCAGCGCCAGCCACGTAGAAGCGGAGAACGAGATCCGCGGCACCGTCACGCAGGTCGACGTCGCGGCCAATCCGCCGTACTTCATGGTGGGCGCGGTCAAGGTCATCGTCACGCCCGAGACCGTCTACGACGACCTGGCACCGCCGTCACTGGCGGCGATCGTCGTCGGCCTGCCGGTGGAAGTCTACGGCGAGCGCGATTCGACCGGCAGCGTCATCGCCTCGCGCGTGGAAGGCAAAAGCTGGCGCGACCCCAGCTCGCTGGAGCGCGACGAGATTCGCGGCCGTATCACCGCGGTCGGGGGCGAGGGTGCGCTCAGCCAGTTCAGCATCGGCAACATCACGGTCACGTACGACACGCAGACGACCTTCAAGCCCGCGCCCGCGTGCTCGGCGTCGGCGCTTGCGGTCGGCGTAGAGGTCGAGGCGCATGGTCGCTTTGCGTCGGACACGACACTTGAGGCCTCCCGTATCGAGTGCGAGCAGATCGAGGACCACGACCGCAATCCTCACGGCGGCGACGATTACGAAGTCGAAGGCTACGTCAGCGACCTGAACATCGCGACCTCGACATTCGAGATCGACGGCCAGCTGGTGTCGTATTCAAGTGCAACCCGCTTCAAGGACGGCACGGTCGCCGACCTGGCGAACAACGTGAAGGTGGAAGTCGAAGGTCGCATGCAGGAAGACGGCACGCTCGTGGCGCACGTGATCGAATTCAAGCACACGCGCATCAAGCTGAGCGGGGTGCCGTCCGCAGTCGCCGGCAACTCCCTCACCCTGTTCGGCAAGGCCATCATGGTCGACGATTTGACCGCGGTACGTGCGCGCAATGAAGCGGGCAGCTACACAAGCTCGCTTGCGGACGTGGTGGCCAATCGCGATCGCGTCGAAGTCAGGGCGCGCCTCGTCGGCGGGGCTCTGCTCGCCGAGAAGGTGACCGAGAAAGCCAACACCGACGATTACGACGAGGTGCAGGCACGCGTCGTGACGGAGAACGACGCGGCGATGACCCTTGGCTTGCTCGACCCCGCGGCGCCGATCTCGGTGACCCTCACGACCTCGACCGTGTACGAAATGGAGGATCGCGGCCGCATCGACGCGTCGCAATTCTTTGCAGCGGTCGTACCTGCGGGCACGGACCAGACCGGCACGCTGGTCAAGGTCAAGGGCCGCTACGCCGGTGGGGTGCTGACGGCGACGGAAGCGGAGGTCGAAGACTGACCATCGCGCCGGACCGCGCGACGGCGCCGGCGGGCATCAGCGCCGCCGGCACTGCCAGGTTGGGCCAGGCCATCTGACCCCCGGTTCAACCGGGGGTTTTCGCTTCTTCTCCGAGCCCCCGACGGCGGCGATCGCGGACACAGCGTCGCGTGCTGCGCCTAACGGCACATCGCCCGCGCTTGCCAAGCCGGCTGGCCCCGCAGCGCACCGGCGTCACGGCTCGCCCGTATGATTGGTCCGGCAGCGCGCGCCCGGCTGGCCACGGCGCAAGAAGGACACCGCCAGCAGCGTTTATCGCAGCCGCATCGTCCGCCGTTCATACCGGCGCTGCCTCATATCGGGCGTCGCCGATCGGCCTGCGCCGCGCCCTTGCCCTGCGCCATGACCATCGCGTCCCCGACTCCGCTGCCCTGGCCCGCATCGACGCTCGCGCGGCTGCGCGGGCTGCTCTGCGACATCGACGGAACGATCACCACCGACGGCCGGCTGTGCGCAGCGGCCTACCGCGCGCTCGAAGCGTTGCAGTCGGCGGGACTGCTCGTCATTCCGGTGACGGGCCGGCCGGCGGGCTGGTGCGACCTGATCGCGCGGTTCTGGCCGGTCGCGGCGGTCGTCGGCGAAAACGGCGCGTTTTACTTCCGCTACGACCACGCGACGCGGAAAATGACGCGCCGCTACGCGCGCAGCGACGCCCAGCGCGCCGCCGACCGCGCCCGGCTGGCCGAGATCGGTGCGCAGGTGCTGCGCGAAGTGCCCGGTGCGGCGTTGGCTGCGGACCAGGCGTACCGCGAAGCGGATCTCGCGATCGACTACTGCGAGGACGTGGCGCCGCTGCCGGCGCACGACGTGCAGCGGATCGTCGAACTGCTGGCGGCGCACGGGCTCACCGTGAAGGTCAGCTCGATCCACGTGAATGCGTGGTTCGGCAGCTACGACAAGCTGACGATGACGCGCCGGCTGATGCAGGACGAGTTCGGCGTGGACCTCGAGCGCAACCGCGACGCGCTCGCCTTCATCGGCGATTCGCCGAACGACGAGCCGATGTTCGCTTTCTTTCCCGTTTCCGCCGCCGTCGCCAACATCGCGCACTTCGCCGGCTCGCTCGAGCACAAGCCGGCGCACGTCACCGCGCGGGCCGAAGGCGCCGGTTTCGCCGAGTTCGCACAGCAGCTGCTCGCCGCCCGCTCGCGCTGAGCGACCGCTACGGCGCGGGCGGGCATCGTCGCCGGCGCGCTGATCAACCGGCTGGCCGGAACGCGCGTCGGCGGACTCTTTGGATGAGAAAAAGGCGGCGAGGCGCCGTGTCCCGGCGACGGGCCAATCGCCGTCTCGCCAATCCCCGCCCGCAGGCTGGGGACGTCTGAGGGCCGATTGGAACCACGGACGCCTCGACCGCACATCCAGTTTGGCCGGCGGCGCCGGCCGCGCCTTGATCTTGCGCAGAACTTGGCGTCAGCGCTCGAAGGTCGCCGCGAGCCCCGGCAGCTCGATGCCTTCGATGCGCGTGCTCCAGGTTTCGCCGGCGGCGATCGGCAGCGCGCGCGTCAGCGTGCCGGTCGAGACGATTTCGCCGGCCGCCAGCGGCGGCGCGCCGCTGCGATCGAGCGTCGCGATCAGGTGCGCGACCGCCTGCAGCGGCCCGTCGAGGACGTTCGCGCCGGTTCCGCTGTCGCGCAGCTCGCCTTCGCGCAGCAGTTCGATCGTGAAGCGTTCGAGCCGCGCCGCGACGTCGCTGCCCAGTTCGCCGACGCGCCGCGGCGGACCGACGAGCAGCAGGCCGTGCAAGGCGCCGTCGGCGATCGTGTCCGCCGCCGCGAACTTCCACCCGGGAAAGTGCGACTGGACGATCTCGAAGCCGTGCGCGATCCAGTCGACGCATGCGAGGATCGCCTTCGGATCGGCGCCGACCCGCGGCGCCGAAGCGAAGTGCAGCACGATCTCGGGCTCGATCCTCGGCTCCGTCAGTCGGCCGATGCGGCAGACCGCGCGCGCGTTCGCGACGTGGGTCACCGTCGCGTCGTAGACGTAACCCCAGATCGGCGCGTACACGCCGTACTCGGGCCAGATGTTGCGGTTCGTGAAGCCGATCTTGCGGCCGATTGGACGACGTCCTTCGCGCAGGCGCGCTTCGTGGATGATCCGCGCGACCTCGTAGCCCGCCGCCTCGTCGAACGCGTCGATGCGGCCGGTGAACGGTGCGATCTGCCGCACCTCGTCCTGCGCCGTTTTCAGCTCGCGAGCGAGCGCGTTCAGATTGAACATGACGGGCCTGCCCTCAGCGTCTGCCGCCGACGTTGTACCGCACTCCGAGTATGGCGTCTCGGATAACGAGCGACGCACCCGCGCGCTGCCCCGCGCGATCGAAGCGCGCGGCGCGCAGCGCGAGCGAAAGGCCCGGAAGGATCGGCAGCGGGCGGCGCATCGCTCGTTCGACTCAATGCCGTAGCACGCACTTCGCGTACAGATCGCCGAGCCGGCCGGCGGGGTCGTAGCGCGACTTGAGCTTCGCGTACGTTTCGCCGCCATAGGCGGCGTCGAACTCCTCGCGCGTGTAGTAACTGTCGGAGTACAGCGACTTGATTCCGCCGAGTCTTGCCACCTCGCGCTCGATCAGCCGGTTGAAGTGCCCCGGCGGGTGCGGCTCGCGCGTGCGCTTGACGTCCCAGAAGCCGAAGTTCACGTACAGCGCGCGGCGCCGAGGAAAAAGGGTAAAGCGGTCGGCCGTCGCGGTCGCGCCGATCGGACACAGCCACACCGGCAGGATGCCGATTGCGCGCAGATAGAAGTCGAGGAACTGCGGCGCGCGCTCGATCGGGATGTCGACGTCCTGGATCACCGATTCGCGGTGCCAGCCGGACAGCCGGTCGAACAACCGCGTGAGGCCGAGGCGGCTGTTGACCCGCATCAGCTTCGTGTACGTACGCGAGTTCAGCCGCTCGCGACCGTACAGCCGGCGCAGCCACGGATGCTGCGCGCCGACGTTCTTCGAGCACCAGAACCAGTCGGTGTCCCAGCGCCAGAGGTAGTCGCGCGCGGTCAGGTAGTCCAGCTCGCGTTCGAGCAACGACCGGTAGTAGATGCGCTCGAACGTGTAGTCGGACGTATACGGCGCCGCATCGACGAAGCGCGCGGCGTTGAGCACGAAGGTGCGGGCGTCGAACGCGACCGCGTCGACGAAATCCGCACCGCCCGCGCAGGCGGTGGCGAGCGCGTCGAAGAACTTCGCCGCGTCGTCGAAGCGCCGGTGCTCGACCGCGACGTAGCGCTTGACCGGCAGCGTTCGCGCGCGCACGCGCAGCGCATAGCCGAGCGTGCCGTAGGAGTTCGGAAACCCGTAGAACAGATCCGCGTGCTCGTTGTCCGGCCGCGCGGCGACGACGCGGCCGTCGCCGGTCAGCACGTCAAGCGCCAGCACCGTCTCGTGCACCAGGCCGTGCCGGAACGAGGTCGCCTCGATGCCCACGCCGGCGACCGCGCCGCCCAACGTGATCGACTTCAACTGCGGCACGACCGCCGGCATCACGCCGTGCGCCAGACACGCGTCGGCGAGCGCGTCGTACGGCACCATGCCCTCGGCGTCGACCCAACCGGCCGCCGCATCGACCGCGAGCACGTGGTCGAAGTCGCGCACGTCCAGGCGCGGCGCGCGCACGGCGATGCGGCCGCGGTCGAGCGGGTGATGCGGCGCGGCTTTCCCCGCGCGGCGCTGCGCGACTCGCTCGACGACGTATGGCGCGCGCTGCGCGACGGCGACGACCACCTCGTGCCCGTGCTCGACGACGACCGGCTCGTGGGACTGGTCGACGTCGACAACCTCATCGAACTGGCGCGGATCCGCGCCGCGCTCGACCGCCGCTCACCTTGACGCGCGTCGAGCGTCGGCTCCACCCGCGGGCAGGCATCGCTGCATGGAACGCGCCAAGATTGATCCGACCGACCCGATGCGGTGGCACGCGCGGCTCGTCGCGGGCCTGCGGGCGCTGCTGGGCGCGGCCGCGGTCGAGACGATCGAAACCCACATCTCGACGGTGCTGCTCGCGGGCGAGTTCGCGTACAAGCTGAAGAAGCCGGTCGATCTCGGCTTCCTCGACTTCACGACGCTTCCCGCGCGCAAGCGCTACTGCGAGCAGGAGCTGCGGCTGAACCGCCGCACCGCGCCGCAGCTCTATCTCGACGTGGTCGCGATCACGGGAACCGTCGATGAACCGCGCCTGGGCGGCGCGGGCGAGCCGATCGACTGGACCGTGCGGATGCGCCGCTTCGCCGCCCAAGATCTGCTCGACGCGCGTGCGCGCGCCGGACTTCTCGATGCCGCCTGCATCGACCGGCTCGCCGCGACGATCGCCGCTTTCCACATGGAAGCGCCGCGCGCCGACGCGGCGAGCGCGCTCGGTTCGGCCGGCACGGTCGCGCGCTGGATGCTCG
Organism: Burkholderiaceae bacterium; assembly: GCA_046291795.1. Taxonomy (GTDB): domain Bacteria; phylum Pseudomonadota; class Gammaproteobacteria; order Burkholderiales; family Burkholderiaceae_F; genus DSNY01. Next base: position 12,216 of record JBKBSH010000030.1, read on the forward strand.
ACAACCACGACGGCCGGCGCGAGCACACGGGCGCGAGCGTCGCCCCTG
>JBKBSH010000316.1:0-3228 GCA_046291795.1 Burkholderiaceae bacterium
GCGAAGGCGTGGGTCGGGCCTCCGGGAACGCCCAAAGAGAAGCGGCCGTACATGGATTGCGGCGTGTGGCGCTACCACCCCATTCGGAAGATATTCGAGCCGGTCGCGCACGGGACCACGAACCCGTTCGGCCTCGACTGGACGATGACCGCGGGCATCGTTTCGGCGCTCGACCGCTCGCTGCCGACCGAGCGCGGCGCGGTCATCGAGCACCTGATCCAGACCGACGCGGCGATCAACCCGGGAAACTCGGGCGGCCCGCTGCTCGACTCGGCAGGCCGGCTGATCGGCATCAACACGGCGATCTTCAGTCCGTCCGGCGCTTCGGCGGGCATCGGCTTCGCGGTGCCCGTGGACACCGTCAACCGCGTCGTCCCGCAGCTGATCCGCACGGGCCGCTATGTGCGCCCGGCGCTGGGCATCGAAGTCGACGAGGCGCTGAACAGCCGTCTGACCGCACTGCTGCGCACCTCGGGTGTGGTGATCCTGCGGGTGGCGCCGGATTCGGCCGCCGAGAAGGCCGGGCTCGCGGGTGCGACCGTCGCTGCCGACGGCAGCATCGTCCCGGGCGACATCATCGTCGCCGTCGAAGGCAAGCCGGTCGAGTCGGTCGCGCGCCTGCTCGCGCGGCTGGACGACTTCAAGGTCGGCGACACGGTCACCGTCACCGTGGTTCGCGAAGGCGGCAAGCGCGATGTGCGAGTGACCCTGCAACCAGGAGCGTAGCGATGCAACCGCAGACCCGCTGGAACCTCTGGTACTGGATCTTCGCCGTGCTGACCTTTCTGATGCTGCAGAACTGGTGGCAGGCGGCCCAGCAGATCGAACCCGTGCCTTACAGCGAATTCGAGCGCGCGCTGGCCGAAGGCCGTGTGGCCGAGGTCATCGTCGGCGAAAAGACGATCACCGGCCGGCTCAAGTCGCCCGACCCCGGCGGCAAGACCACGATCGTCGCCAACCGCGTCGAACCCGATCTGGCCGAACGCCTGGGCAAGTATGACGTGAAGTACACCCGCGTCGTCGAAAGCACGTTCCTGCGCGATCTGCTGTCCTGGATCGTTCCGGCGGCGGTGTTCTTCGGCCTGTGGTACTTCGTGTTCCGGCGCGTGACGGAGAAGCAGGGCCTGGGCGGCTTCATGTCGATCGGCAAGAGCCGCGCCAAGGTCTACGTCGAGAAGAACACCGGCGTGACCTTCGCCGACGTCGCCGGCGTCGACGAGGCGAAAGCCGAGCTGCAGGAAGTCGTCGAGTTTCTGAAGAACCCGAAAGAATACGGACGCCTCGGCGCGCGCATGCCCAAGGGCGTGCTGCTCGTCGGCCCGCCGGGAACCGGCAAGACGCTGCTCGCCAAGGCCGTCGCGGGCGAAGCCGGTGTGCCGTTCTTCTCGATCTCGGGCAGCGAGTTCGTCGAGATGTTCGTCGGCGTCGGTGCCGCGCGCGTGCGCGACCTGTTCGAGCAGGCGCGGCAGAAGGCGCCCGCGATCATTTTCATCGACGAGCTCGACGCGCTCGGCCGCGCGCGCGGCGCGGCCGGCCCGATCGGCGGCCACGACGAGCGCGAGCAGACGTTGAACCAGTTGCTCGTCGAGATGGACGGCTTCGACAGCTCGGTCGGGCTGGTGCTGCTCGCCGCGACCAATCGCCCGGAGATCCTCGATCCGGCGCTGCTGCGCGCCGGCCGATTCGACCGCCAGGTCCTGGTCGACCGCCCCGACAAGAACGGCCGCGTGCAGATCCTCAAGGTGCACGTGCGCAAGGTCAAGCTCGCCCCCGACGTCGACCTCGAACAGGTCGCGGCGCTGACGACGGGATTTTCGGGCGCGGACCTGGCCAACCTGGTCAACGAAGCGGCGCTCGCGGCGACCCGCCGCGGCGCGAACGCGATCGAGCTGGCGGACTTCACTCAGGCGATCGAACGCATCGTCGCGGGGCTGGAGAAGAAAAACCGCGTGCTCAACCCGCGCGAGCGCGAGATCGTCGCGTATCACGAGATGGGACACGCGCTGGTGGCGCTCGCGCTGCCGGGGTCCGATCCGGTGCACAAGGTCTCGATCATCCCGCGCGGCATCGGCGCGCTCGGCTACACGATCCAGCGTCCGACCGAGGACCGCTTCCTGATGACGCGCGAGGAACTCGAGAACAAGATCGCCGTACTGCTGGGCGGCCGCGCCGCGGAGAAACTCGTCTTCGGCCATCTGTCGACGGGCGCCGCGGACGACCTGGCCAAGGTCACCGATATCGCGCGCGACATGGTGACGCGCTACGGGATGGTCGAGGATCTCGGCTACGTCGCGTACGAACCGCAGCGCGCGCGGTTCCTCGACGTTCCGACGTACCCGCAGGGCGGCTGCGTCACGAGCCAGGATACGCAGCAGCGAATCGACGACGCGGTCCGCTCGATCGTGATGGGCGCGTTCGACCGCGCCACCGCGATCCTGGCGCGCAACCGCGCGGTGCTCGAGCGCTGCGCGCGCGAACTGCTGGCGCGCGAAACGCTCGACGAAGTCGCGATCCGCGAACTGACCGCCGACCTGCAGCGCGCCGAAGCGCCGAAGAGCGCCGCGCCTGTCCCTCCCGCCGCCGATGCGGTTGCGCGCGTTGCCGCCGCTCAGTCCGCGGTCGCCGCGTCCGCCGCCGCTGTCGCCCAGGGCGACTCGCGCAGCCACGCCTGAAGCGCGGTATCGCGCCGGGTGCGCCCGGCAAGGCTCACGCGGGAATCGCGTAGTTGCTTTCGTTCATCAGGTCGATGCCGCACGGAAGCGATTCGACCCACTCGATGAATTCGTGGATGGCCGCGCCGGTCAAGGGCGCACCATGCTGCGGCACCACCATGTCGATCGGCAGCCCACGGACCATCTTCGCCCAGAACCGTAGCACCTTGTTCGACACCATGTAGCGGCGGTGAAAGGCTTCCATCCTCGCGCGGTGGGTTGCCAGCGACGTGATCGCGTTCTTCGCGTCCTGTGGACCGACGATCGAGGTGCCGAGATCGCCGGAGAACAGGATCCGGCTGACGGGATCGTAGAACTGGAAATTGCCTTCCGCGTGCAGGAAGTGTGCGGGCAGCGCGATCAACTCGCACTCGCCGATCCGGATGCGCTGACCCGCATCGGGGATGCCAACGATGCGTCCGATCGATTTGCCGGGTTTGCAGAAATGCGGAACGAACCGTTCCCAGACGCGCGGCACGTAAACCCTCGCATTCGGGCTGACGCTGAGCCAGCGGTC
>JBKBSH010000317.1:0-3223 GCA_046291795.1 Burkholderiaceae bacterium
GCGAGCGTGGGCAGCAGCCCCGGTTTGCCGGTGACGAGCTGCACGCGCAGTGGCACGCATGCCGACTGCGCGCGATACGCGATCGCGAACGCCAGCTCGACGCCGCCGGCGCCGCCGCCGAGCACGGTGACGGTGACGGCGTCTTCGGTCGCTTCGGCCAGCGCGACGAGCTGCGCGAACAGTCGCGGCCAAGCGCGGATCAGCGACTCGATCGGCCGCACGGGCACTGCATGCTCGCGCAACCCGGGGATCGCCTCGAGGTCCATCACCGGCCCGGTCGCGATCGAGATCACGTCGAAAGGCAGCGGCTCCGATGCCTCGGTGTACGCGACGCGCGCGGCCAGATCGAGCCGCGCGACGTGCGCCTGCACGAAGCGTGCGTTGGCCCGCTGCGCGAGCGGCGCGAGCGGGATCACGCACTGTTCGATGCCGTAGTGGCCGGCGATCCAGCCCGGCAGCATGCCCGAGTAGACCTGCCGGTCGAACGGCGACACCAGCGTGACCTCGACATCGGCGAGCGGCGCGCGCGCGAGCGCGTCGAGCACGAACACGTGCGAATGGCCGCCGCCGGCCAGCAGCAGCCGCTTCACTCGATCTCCAGCACGACGTCGCCGAAGTAGGCGAGCGCGTGCCCGCCCGTGTTGTCCGCGTCGGCGGACAGCGCGACCGCGGCGAGCGCCGGCAGGCCGCCTTTGCTCTCGTGCGCAAACGCGGCGGCGAAGTCGGCGCGCAGATCGCGCGACTCGTCGAACCAGCGGCCGGGCGCGCCCTGGCGCAGTACCAGCATGCGGACGCGCTCCGTGTACGCGTTGGCGAGCCACGTGCCGGCGGCGAGCTTGGTGTCCCACACGTAGCAGATCGCCGCTGCGGGCAGCTTGGGGTCGAACAGCGCACGGCCGAGCCCGATGCGCAGGCGGTCGCCCGCCGAAAGCCGCTCGAGCGGCAGATCGAACAGCGCGCACACGCGCGCCGGCACGTCGTCGCCGGTCTTGCGCGTGAGGTCCGCGCCTTCGACGGGCCGATCGACGCGCCAGCGCCACGCGAGCCGTGTGGCGACCGTGCCCGGCGGCAGCTCGTGGACGAGGTTCGCGTACGACGCAGCGGCCCGCGCGCGCAACACGTGCGCGCCGTCGAGCGCGACGACGTCGTACTGCGTGTGACGTGCGATCTTCGGCGAAGTCGCGACCTTCCACGGCGCTGGCGGCGCGCCGGTCGGCGCTCTGGAAAACGGAGCCAGCTCGATCGTCGCGGCGGCCGCCGGCAAACTCGGCACGAGCGACGCGAGCGCGAGCAGCGCGGCGCGCCTCACGGGCCGATCCAGCCCGCGGCGAGCGCGCGCTCGTAGTCTTGTGGCGTGTCCAGATCCGGCAGCGGCGGACGTTCGCACCAGCGCAACGCCAGCCGCGCCATGCGCTCGCGTGTGGCCTGCATCACCTTCGGTCCGCCCCATTCGATTCCTTCGAACAACGGTGCGTGCGGCGCACGCAATCCGATCAGCACGTAGCCGCCGTCGTCGGCCGGCTGCACGACCGCGTCGTGCTCGGCGAGCGCTTGCGCGGCCGCCGCGAGATCCGCGGTCGTCAGCGCCGGGCAATCGGTGCCGATCAGCAGGCACCGCTCGCCGCGGCCGGGCGCGAGTGTATCGGCGAAGGCGTGCAGCATTCGCGCGCCGAGGTCGCATCCCTGCTGGAGGCGGACCCGAACGCCGACGCGCTGCGCGCAGGCGGCGACGAACGGATGCCGCGCGTCGCCTGCGACCCACAGCGTCACGCGCGCGCCGGCGAGCGCGACGGACTTTTGGAGCGCAGTTTCGATCAATCGTTCCTGCAGCCGCGCCGCACCGTCGGCGCCGAGCCGCGGGGCGAGCCGCGTCTTCGCTTCGCCCGGCACCGGCGCTTTGGCGAAGACGGCGATGTCGACGGGCGTGCGCATCGTCAGCGCACGTCGCGATAGCGCCGCGCGAGTTCGGCCGGATCGGCGCCGAAGAAGTACGCGAGCCGCAGCCGCCACATCAGCAGGATCGTTCGCCAAACGCCGTACCTTTCCCAGCGTCGGCCCGAGGTCGTCACGCGCGCGGCGAGCGCGAGCGGCGGCGAGATGCGCTTGGCGCGCTTGCTGAACTCGATGTCCTCCATCAGCGGAATCGGCGCAAAGCCTTCGAGCGCGACGAACGCGCCGCGCTCGATGAAGATCGCCTGGTCGCCGGTGGCGATCCCGGTAAGCCGCGAGCGCCAGTTCATCAGCGTCTCGACCACGGGCAGCCAGCGCGAGCGGCCTTCGATCGACACGTCGAAGCGGCCCCAGCAGCGATCGGAGTTCGCGAGCGTGCGGAAGATGATCCGGTCCGCATCGGGCGGAAGCCGCGTGTCGGCGTGCAGGAACAGCAGCACGTCGGCGTCGGCCGCCTCCGGCGCGCGCGCGCCGGCGTTCATCTGCAGCGCGCGGCCGCGCTGTGCTTCGATCACGCGGTCGGCGAGCGGCGCGGCACGCCGCACGGTGTCGTCGCCGCTGCCGCCGTCGACGACGATCACGCGCGCGCCGCGCGCGCGCAGTTCCGCCAGCCGCGCCAGCGCCACCTCGATGCCGCGCGCTTCGTTGAGCACCGGGATGATGATCGCCAGACGCATGCTCGCGTTATCGCAATTTGCGGCGCTTCGGCGCGAGCTCGGGCCACTTCGCCTGGATGACCGCGAGCAGGTCGCGAGCGCCGAGCACGGTAACGCCGGCACGTGCGGTGCGGGCGGCTTCGAGGATCGCGCGCGCCGCCGATTTCGCCGACAACGCGCGCGCATACGTCGGCAGCATGATGTCGGCGAGCGCGCGGCCGGCGGCGCGGACGAGCGCCGGCAGCCAGCGCCCGCCGGAGCGGGTGTCGTCGGCCGCGGTCGGCCGCACGATCAGCACGGACTCGAAACCCATGCGCGCCAGCTCGACCTCGTCGGCGCTGGCGATCGTCGTCGCGGCTGCGCTGATCTGCAGCAGCGCGTCGAGCGGCGCGACGACGACGAGCCGGCGCGCGCCGCAAACGCGCGCGCTGCGTGCGGCTTCGAGCAGTTCGGCCGAGCCGACCGCGCGCAGCGGCGAGGCCGCCGGCACGAAGGTCTCGGGCCCCGCGAGGCACACGTACGCGTCGTCGGCGAGCACGACACCCTGGCCGACGACCCAGGGCCGGAAACACGCGGTGGCCGAGCCGATCGGGTGCGTGACGGCGACGTGAACGAGC
>JBKBSH010000318.1:0-3221 GCA_046291795.1 Burkholderiaceae bacterium
CCGCTCGCGGTGTGCGCGGACGAGAGCGCCGCTGCGATCGTGGTAGAAAGCGCGCGCAGCCAGGGCGTGCCGTGCGAACGCCTGGGCGACGCCGGCGCGCTCGACGCGGCGTTCGCGCAGCGCGTGCAACAGGCCGGCGCCGACCTGCTCGTGCTCGGGCTGACGCCCGCGCAGTCGGCGCACGGGCGGCTGTCGCGGGCGATCGAGGAACTGATCGGCGCGGTCCCGTGCCCGACCGCGCTGGTCCGTGGCTGAAGGCGATGCGCGATGGCGCAGCTTCTGAGCCTCGCGCGTGCCGCGCAACTCGTCGGGGTGCCGCGCGGTGCGCTGCAGAAGATGGTGCTCACCGGCGAGCTGGCCGCGTTCGACGGCAAGATCGACGTCGACGAGCTGCGGCGTGCGTTTCCGGCCGCCGTGATCGACGATGCGGGCGCGTTCGAGAAAGTGACGCAGATCCGCGAGGCCGCATTCGGCAAACGCGTGCGCGAGCGGATGCTGCCGTCGCAGGAGGTGCTCGCGCAGCGACTGTTTGCGCAGGGGCAGGAACTGGCCGACCTGCGCCGGCTCGCGCAGGCGTATCACGCGCTGGTGATCGAGGTACAGGGCCGCGTCGCGCAGCTCGCTGCGACCGACCCACGAGGGGTGGAGCTCATGGACATGCTGGAGCAGGGATTGAAGCGCGTGCTCGGTGCCGAACCTGCGGGTACGCTCGATGCGATGGTCAACGTGCTGCAGCTCATCTCCGCGCAGGTCACCGTGCTGCCCAGCGGGCGGCAGTTTCTCGTCGAAGGCAGCGACTCGATCCTGCAGGCGGGCCTGAAGGCGGGCATGCGCTTCGCCTACGGATGCGGCACGGGCACCTGCGGCCTGTGCAAGGCGCGCGTGGTCAGCGGCGAAGTGCGCCAGATCCTGCACTCGGACTATCCGCTGTCGGCGGCCGAGAAGCAGCAGGGCTATGTGCTGTTGTGCACGCAGACGGCGGTCAGCGACGTCGCCGTCGAGACGCTCGAGGCGCGCGGACCGGCGGACATCCCCGTGCAGGAGCTCGTCGCCACGGTGCGCGCGGTCGAGACGCTCGCGCCCGATACGCGGCTGCTGCACCTGCAGACGCCGCGCAGCAACCGCCTGCGATTCCTCGCCGGCCAGTCGGTGACGCTCGGCGTGGCCGGTGAGGGCGGCGACGTGCAGCAGACCGCGGCGCTTGCGAGTTGTCCATGCGACGAGCGCAATCTGCACTTCCACATCGCGCGCGACGACGACGCGCCGCTGGCGCAAGCGCTGTTCGCCGGCCGGATCAGGACCGGCACGCCGGTCAGCGTGCGGGGGCCGAGCGGCGACTTCGTGCTCGACGCCGACAGCGCGCGGCCGCTCGTTCTGATCGCGTGCGACACGGGCTTTGCGCCGATCAAGAGCCTGCTCGAGCACGCGATGGCGGGCGAGCAGGTCGAGGCGTTCGACCTGTACTGGCTCGCCACGCGTGCCGATGGCCACTACCTGGCGAACCAGTGCCGCGCGTGGGCGGCCGCGTTCGACAATTTCTCGCACCGGCTGCTCGCCGACAGCTCGCACGCGGCGGGCGCACGGCAGGTGATCGAAGCCGTCGTCGCGTCCCGGCGCGAGCTGGCTCAATGCGATGTCTTCGTCGCGGGGCCGGCCGAGTTCGTGCAGCCGGTCGTGCAGGGACTGCAGGGTGCCGGCGCGCTGCCGGGCCGCACGCACGCCCTCGTGCTCTGAATCCACCTCACACCGACCATGAGCGACGCGCTGAACTTCCTCGTCAAGGCCCGTCCCGAGGCGATGGGCCACTATCTGAAATTCCTCAAGGAAGCCGGCAGGAACCTCGATCCGAAGACGCGCAACCTGATCTCGGTGATCACGAAGGTGCATTCGCAGACCGATCGCGGCTTCCGGCAGTACCTGATGCGTGCGTTGCGCGAAGGCTGCACGGCGGCCGAGGTGCTCGACGCGCTGCTGATGGCGTTCCCGGCGCTGGGGCTCGCCAAGATCGTGTGGGCGGTCGACATCATCCTCGACATGGATCTGCCGGAGTTCCAGGCGAGCGGACTCGGCCTGCCGGCGACCTGGCACGACGTGATGGCGGCAGGCGAACTCGAAGTCGGTGCCACGCGCCGCGTCGACTGCGACGGCCGGGGCTTGTTCGTGCATCGCTCGAACGACGAATACCGCGTCTACGACAGCCGCTGCCCGCACCAGACGACCAACATCCCGCACCTGGCGCTCAAGGGCACGCGGCTGACCTGCCCGAAGCACGAATGGGCGTTCGACATCACGACCGGCCAGTGCATCGCCAAGGGTTCGACGCCGCTGAAGCGCTGGGAGTCGAAGGTCGAGGGCGGGCGGCTGCTCGCGTACTGGTAGCGATGGACCATCTGCCGATCTTCCTGAAGCTCGCCGGCGAGCGTTGCGCCGTGATCGGCGGCGGCGAGGTCGCGGCGCGCAAGGTGCGGCTGCTGCTCGACGCCGGCGCGCGGGTGACGGTGACCGCGCCCGAGCTATGCGAGGCGCTCGCCGAGCTCGTTCGGCAGGGTCGCGTCGAACATCGTGCGGCGGTGTTCTCCCGCGAGTCGCTGGCCGGGGTCGCGCTCGTGATCGCCGCGACCGACGACCGTGCGGTCAACGCCGAGGTGTCGCGGCTGGCGCGCGCGCAGGCAACGCCGGTCAACGTCGTCGACGACCCCGAGCTGTGCTCGTTCATCCTGCCGGCGATCGTCGACCGTTCGCCGGTGGTGATCGCGGTGTCGACGGGCGGTGCGTCGCCCGTGCTCGCGCGGCTGATCCGCGCGCGTCTGGAGAGCCTGATTCCGGCCGCGTACGGACAGCTCGCGCAACTCGCGCAGCGCTTTCGCGAACGCGTCAAGCGCGCGCTGCCGCCGGCGGCGCGGCGGCCGTTCTGGGAACGCGTGCTGCAGGGTCCGATCGCGGGACTGGTGTTCTCGGGCCGGCTGCAGCAGGCCGAAGCCGCGCTCGAGCGCGAACTCGCCGATCCGGCGCGGCGCACGCCGGCGGGCGAGGTTTACCTCGTTGGCGCGGGTCCGGGCGACCCCGATCTGCTGACCTTCGCCGCGCTTCGTCTGATGCAACAGGCCGACGTCGTTCTGTACGACAACCTGGTTTCGCCGGCGATCGTCGATCTGACGCGGCGCGATGCGCGCCGCATCTACGTCGGCAAGCGGCGTGCCGATCACGCGATGCGGCAGGAG
>JBKBSH010000319.1:0-3177 GCA_046291795.1 Burkholderiaceae bacterium
AAAGGCCAGTGGGCCTTTGCGAGCACTTGAGCGCAAGATGGCCGGCCCGGCGCCGCGCAAGCCCGCGTAGCCCCGGCGATCCAAAGTGGCTGCGCGCCGCGGCCGCCGTAAGTCGCGGCCGAAGCTCGCGAGACTCCGCAAACGGGGCGACCTCGTGAAATATCCGGGCTAGCCGGGGCGCTGCCGCAGCCCAGGGGTCATGGCCGCCCGGCGCCGACTCGGCTTTGCGCCCCGCAGCGTCTGCGGGTAAACTGCCGGCCTTTCCGCCGGCACCCACAGGATTTTCATGCCCACGATTCGCGTCAAGGAAAACGAGCCCTTCGAAGTCGCCTTGCGTCGCTTCAAGCGTACGATCGAAAAAAGCGGTCTGCTGACCGAACTGCGCGCCCGCGAGTTCTATGAAAAGCCCACGGCTGAGCGCAAGCGCAAGAAGTCGGCCGCGATCAAACGCCACTTCAAGCGGCTGCGCAGCCAGATGCTTCCCAAGAAGCTCTACTAGGACCGATCTCCTGCCGGCATCCTCGGACAGCGCGCCTTCGGGCGCGCTTTCGCTTCCATGAACCTGAAAGATCGCATCAACGAAGACATGAAGGCCGCGCTGCGCGCAAAGGATGCGGCGCGGCTGTCGGCGATCCGGCTGCTGCTGGCGGCGATCAAGCAAAAAGAGGTCGACGAGCGCATCGTCGCCGACGATGCCGCGGTGACCGCGATCGTCGAAAGACTGATCAAACAGCGGCGGGACTCGATCGAGCAGTTCGCCAAGGCGGGCCGCACGGATCTGGTGGAGAAGGAAAAGGCCGAGCTCGACCTGCTCATGGGCTATCTGCCGCAGCAGCTGTCGGACGGCGAACTGGCCGCGATGGTCGACGCTGCGATTGCGGAGTCGGGCGCCGCCGGCCCGCAGGCGATGGGCAAGGTCATGGCCGTGCTGAAGCCGCGCGTCGCCGGCCGTGCCGACATGGGCAAGGTCTCGGCGCTCGTCAAGCGCAAGCTCGGCGTCTGAGCCGTCCTGCCGGGTGCGGATAATGCGCCCGTGATTCCCCGGGGGTTCATCCAGGATCTGCTCGCGCGCGTCGACGTCGTCGACGTGATCGGCCGCTATGTCGCGCTGAAAAAAGCCGGTCAGAACTACGTCGGCCTGTGCCCGTTTCACGGCGAGAAGACGCCGTCGTTCACCGTCAGCCCATCGAAGCAGTTCTTTCACTGCTTCGGCTGCGGCGCGCACGGCAGTGCGATCGGTTTTCTGATGGATCACCGCGGGCTTGCCTACGCGGAGGCGATCCGCGAGCTTGCGCAGCAGGTCGGCATGCGGGTGCCCGAGGACAGCACGCCCGATCGCGAAGGCGCCATGCGCGTCCGTGGGCTGACCGAGGCGCTGCAGCGGGCCAGCGACTACTACCGCCGCAAGCTCAGGGACGCACCTGCCGCGATCGAGTACCTGAAGCGGCGCGGTCTGACCGGGCACACCGCCGCGCGCTTCGCCCTCGGCTACGCGCCCGACGCCTGGCAGCCGCTGCGCGAGGCTTTCGACACGTACGAGGACCCGCGACTCGTCGAGGCGGGGCTGGTCATCGTCGGCGACGAAGGCAAACGCTACGACCGCTTTCGCGGCCGCGTGATGTTCCCGATTCGCAACCGACGCGGTGCAGTGATCGGATTCGGCGCGCGCGTGCTCGACGGCGGCGAGCCGAAGTACCTCAATTCGCCCGAGACGCCGGTCTTTCACAAAGGGCAGGAGCTGTACGGGCTGTTCGAGGCGCAGCAGGCGATCCGCCGGCGCCGGCGGGTGATCGTCTGCGAGGGCTACATGGACGTCATCCAGCTCGCGCAGGCAGGCTTCGAAGAGTGTGTCGCCGCGCTGGGGACCGCGATCACCGCGCAGCACGTCGGTGTGCTGCTTAGATTGACCGATCAGGTCATTTTCGCGTTCGACGGCGACGCCGCCGGTCGCAAGGCGGCTCGGCGCGCGCTCGAGGCCACGCTGCCGGTGATCGCCGACACCAAACGCGCGAGTTTCGTGCTGCTGCCCGAGGGCGAGGATCCGGACAGCCTCGTGCGTTCCGGCGGGGCGGCGGCGTTCGAGGATCATCTCGCGCGTGCGATGCCGCTTTCGCGCTGGTTCGTCGCGAGCCTGGCCGATGGCAAGGACCTGGAACAGGCCGAGGACCGGGCCGCACTCGTGGCGCAGGCGAAGCCGCTGCTCGCGTCCATGCCGCCGGCGGCGCTGCGGATGCAACTGGTCCGCGAGCTGGCCGAAGCGGCCCGGACGCCGTCCGCGGACCTCGAGTCGCTGTTCGGCCTGAGGCCGTGGCGCAGGCTGCCAGATGCGCGTCGCCCCGCGAATCCGCCGCGACACAGTGCCGAGGTCGACGATTTGAAAGCGCGGATCCTGCAGCGCCTGATCGCCTACCCGGACCTGGCGCGCGAGTTCAATGCGCAAATCGCCGCCGAGTTCGCCGGCGCGCAGCAGCCGATCGACCGCCAGATCGCGGAGGTCTGGCGCACCGCCACGCTGGTCGGAAGCACGAGCCCGGGCGCCCTGGTCGAGGCCTTGGCGGACAGCGAGTTCGCCGACACGTACCGAGAAATCTCGGCAAGCGACCTGCTGCTCGAAGGCGATGCCTCGGCCGCGCGGGAGGATCTGCGAGCCGGTTTCGCGACCCTCGAACTGAGGCGAGTCGAAAACGAACTCGCCGAACTCGTACGCGGCCCGTTGACGCCGGAGTCCAGGGAGCGCATTCGTGAACTCTCAGAACGGCGCGTGCGTCTGAAGGAGACGCCGCGCCGGGCCGGGTCGATCTGATGCGACAGCGGCTGCGGCGCTGCCGTTGGCCGCAAAGGGCTGAATTTCCTGGCTTTTCCGGGTTGGTCTGCTAAAATGCGCGGTTTGTAGAGCCGCCCATGATCCCTCCGACCGTGTGCCTGCTTGGGTGCCGCCGGAGACACACCCCTTGAGAGTCTTCCGATCCGCTCAGCCGACCGAGTCGTCAGGGAAAGTTCCCGGGCTCACGTCGGTCCTCGGTGCTGCGTGCCGTCGCCGGCGTTACGGCAGTCTTCCGTCGCCAAGGCCGCTCGCGTCCCTGAATCGATCGGGGCCCGAAGGCAGGGGCCCGGATGTGGGTCGGCAGCACCGGCCACTGGCCATTGAGCGGACGACAGCCGCCCCCATTTCGTGTG
>JBKBSH010000320.1:0-3164 GCA_046291795.1 Burkholderiaceae bacterium
TCGCTGGTGGTGCTGTTCCTGCTCGGCGTGGTCGTTCCGCGCTTCGCGTTGCTGCTCGAAGGCGCGCAGCGCGACCTGCCTTTCGCCTCGAGCGTGCTGCTCGCATGGGGCAAGGCGATTGCCGCGCATCCGGCCGCTTTCGCCGCCGCCGCGGCGGCGGCGATCGCGTTCGCCGGCGCGGCGCTGGCGCGCGGGATGCGCAGCGGCTGGCAGATCGCCGGGCTGCAGCGCGTGTGGATCGTCGGACCGTTGGTCAAGCTGTTTCGCCACGCCCAGTTCTTCCGCACCAACGCGATGCTGGCGCGCGGCGGCATTCCGGCGCTGCGCGCGTTCGGCATGTGCCGCTCGCTGCTCGCGCCCGAGGATCGCAGCGGCCTCGACGCCGCGATGCAGGCGATCGCGACCGGCCAGCCGATCGGCCCGGCATTGCACCGCGCCGGCATCGCCGATGCGGTCGCGCTGCGCATGCTCGAAGTCGCGCAGCGAACCGGGCAGCTCGCCGACGTGCTCGCGCGCATCGCGCAGTTCCAGGAGGCGCAGCTCGCGCGCGCGATCGACGTCGCCACGCGGCTGATCGAGCCGGCGTTGATGATCCTGATCGGCCTGGTGATCGGCGGCATCGTCGTGCTGATGTACCTGCCGATCTTCGATCTGGCCTCGAGCATCCAGTAAGCGACGAAGATGACCGCCGCAACCCACGCGATCGCGATGGACGCCGAACTGGTGCGCGCCGCGCTGGCGTCGGCCGGCGCCGAGCGGCCGGTCGACCGGCTTGCCGCCGCGCTGGCGCTGCCGGCGGATCAGTTCGTTCAGCACATCGCCGAATACTTCGAGTTGCAGCCGCTGACCATGGCGCAGTTGCGCTCGTGCAGCGCCGATTTCGATACGGTCAGCTACGTCGAGGCCAGGCAGCGGCTGTGCGCGACGGTCACCGCTCGCGACGGCCGCAGACTGGTCGTGCTGACCGACCCGCTCGACTCGCGCACGCGCGCGTGGGTCGCGCAACGGCTGCGCGCGCGGCGCGTCGACGCGCGCTGGGCGCTCGCCGCGACCGACGACCTGCGCGCCTGGCTCGCGCTCGCCGAAAAGTCACTGCGCGCGATGGATGCGGTCGGCGTGGCCGCCGCCGGCGAAGCCGCCAACGAGTCGTCGGCGCTGTCGCTGTCGATCGCCGAGATCAGCGCATCGGAAAGCCCGATCGTGCGGCTCGTCGATTCGACGATCCACGACGCGCTGAAATCCGAGGCGAGCGACATCCACCTCGAGACGCAGCGCACGGGCCTCGTGATCAAGTACCGGATCGACGGCGTGCTCGGCGTCGTCAAGCGCGTCGACGGGCTGGATGCCGCGCACCAGGTGCTGTCGCGCGTGAAGGTCATCGCCGAGCTGGACATCGCCGAGCGCCGCGTTCCGCAGGACGGCCGTTTCAAGGTCGCGGTCGAAGGCCGCGAGATCGACCTGCGCGTGTCGATCATGCCGAATCTGTTCGGCGAGGACGCCGTGCTGCGCATCCTCGATCGCCAGCACCTGTCCGGCGAGGCGCGCCAGATCAGGCTCGACAGCCTCGGCTTCGATCCCGTCACACTTGATTTCATCCGCCGCATGGCCGCGCTGCCCTATGGCCTGCTGCTCGTCACGGGTCCGACCGGCAGCGGCAAGACGACGACGCTGTATGCGGCGCTTTCCGAGATCAACACGGGGCTGGACAAGATCGTCACGATCGAGGACCCGGTCGAGTACCAGGTCGCCGACGTGCTGCAGATCCCCGTCAACGAGAAAAAGGGGCTCACGTTCGCGCGCGGTCTGCGCTCGATCCTGCGGCACGATCCGGACAAGATCATGGTCGGCGAGATCCGCGACCCGGAGACCGCGCAGATCGCCGTGCAGGCCGCGCTCACCGGCCACCAGGTGTTCACGACCGTGCATGCGAACAATGTGTTCGACGTGATCGGCCGCTTCACCAACATGGGTGTCGACGCCTACAGCTTCGTGTCGGCGTTGAACGGCATCCTCGCGCAGCGGCTCGTGCGGCTGGTCTGCCCGCACTGCGCGAAGCCGGTCAATCCCAAGTACGACGTGCTCGCCGCCTCGCGTATCCAGGTCGCCAGGCTCCGGAGCGCGGGTTTCCGCCGCGGTCTCGGCTGTGCGCACTGCCGCGGCACCGGCTACAAGGGGCGGCGCGCGATCGCCGAGACGCTCGTGCTCAACGACGAACTGCGCGACCTGCTCGCCGAGCGCGCGCCGCTGTCGCGGATCAAGGCCGCCGCGCAGTCGGCCGGCTATCGGTCGCTGCGCGAAGCGGCCGTCGCCGCCGCGCTCACCGGCGCGACGACGATCGAGGAGATCAATCGTGTTACGCCGGTGGAATAGCCGCGTACGCGCGTACGTCGGCGCCGACGTCGTGCGCGCCGAGTGGTGCCGCGGCTGGCGCAAGCCCGTCCGCGCGCAGTCGGTCGGCCTGCCGGGCGACGGGTCGCCGAATCTCGACGCGGCGATCGAACGGCTCGACGCCGCATTCGCGCGGCTGACAGAGCGCGGCGCCCGGATCGGCGGCTCGACCTGCGAGATCGTGCTCGCCGACGCGTGGCTGCTGTACGACGTGATCGAGGCCGATCTGCGCGATGCGCCTGCGCGCATGGCCGATGAAACGATCCGCGCCGCGCTGGGCGACATCGCCGGCGTGGCGCCCGCCGCGCTCGACGTTCGGTGGCAGCCGCAGGGCGCTCGCTACGCCGCGTGCGCGTTGCCGTCGTCCGCGGTGGGTTCACTCCTTCAGGTCTGCGCCAAGCACCGGCTGCGGCTGCGCAGCGCGACCGGTGAGCTCGTCGCGGTCTTCAACGCGCAACGCGCGCGTATCGACGGCGCCGCGGGCTGGCTGCTCGCGGTCGTTCGCCCGGCAGGTGTGCAGCTGGCGCTGTGGCACGAAGGCGCGCTGGCCGCCGCGAGCTTCGAGCCCCCGGCGAACGACGCGGCAGCCCTGGAGCGTTGCGGCCGCGCGCTGCTGCGCCGCGCGGGGATCGACGGCGAATCGATCCGCTGCTACGCCGCGGGCGCGGTCGGCTTCGCCCTGCCCGCCGGCTGGACGCCGTTGGGCAGGGGCTGAAGGGAGCGAACGATGCGACTTCCGATCCTCTTGCCGAATCGCACGCGGCCGTTGAAGCTCG
>JBKBSH010000321.1:0-3146 GCA_046291795.1 Burkholderiaceae bacterium
GCTCGAGCGTGACTTCGAGCACCTCGGGCCGGAAGCGCTTGCCGTCGCAGTCCGGGCAGCGCAGATACACGTCGGAGAGGAACTGCATCTCGACGTGCTCGAAGCCGTTGCCGCCGCAGGTCGGGCAGCGGCCGTCGCCGGCGTTGAAGCTGAACATGCCGGCGGTGTAGTTGCGTTCCTTCGCGAGCCGCGCGCCGGCGAACAGCTTGCGGATCGCGTCCCACGCGCCGACGTAGCTCGCCGGGTTGCTGCGCGTGGTCTTGCCGATCGGCGACTGGTCGACCATCGCCACGTCGGCGATCCAGTCGTCGCCGAGCAGCCGGTCGTGCGCGCCGGGCACCTCGGTCGCTTTGCCCTTCGCCTTGGCGAGCGCCGGATACAGGACGTCCTGCACGAGCGTGGACTTGCCCGAGCCCGAAACGCCGGTGACGACGACCAGGTGGTTCAGCGGGAACTCGACCGACACGTTCTTCAGGTTGTGTTCGCGCGCGCCTTCGAGAACGAGCCGCGGCGCGTTCGGCCGTACGTTGCGTGTGGCGTAGCCGTCGGGCGTGAACGAAGGGACTTCGACCTGCCTGCGACCCGCGAGGTAGTCGCCCGTCAGCGTGGCCGCGCGCCTGATCTCGTCCGGCGTGCCGTTGAAGACGATCTGCCCGCCGCGTTCGCCGGGGCCCGGGCCCATGTCGAGCATGCGGTCGGCGGCGAGCATCACCTGCGGATCGTGCTCGACGACGACCAGCGTGTTGCCCGCGTCGCGCAGCCGGTGCATCACCTCGATCACGCGATGCATGTCGCGCGGGTGCAGCCCGATCGAAGGCTCGTCGAGCACGAACAGCGTGTTGACGAGCGAAGTACCGAGCGCGGTCGTCAGGTTGATCCGCTGCACCTCGCCGCCCGACAGCGTGCGGCTCTGCCGGTCGAGCGTCAGATAACCGAGCCCGACGTCGCACAGGAACGCGAGCCGCGCGCGCACTTCCTCGAGCAGCAGTTCGGTCGCCGCGTCGAGCGCGCCCGCGAACGAGATGCGCTCGAAGAACGCGCGCACCCGCTCGATCGGCAGCAGCATCAGATCGTGGATCGACAGGCCCGGCAGTCGTTCGAGCTGCGCGTCGGTCCAGTTCGCGTGCACCGGCTTGAAGCGGCGGTAGCGGCCTGCCGTCGCATTGCCTTGCTCTGCCTCAGTCCCGCGTCCGGAGGGACGGAGTTGCAAGCCGCCCTGCCCGCGCGAGAGGGGTGAGAGGACGGCGCCGCTATCGAGCGCGGCTTCCGCATCGTCCCGCGTGCCCACCCGCCACAGCAGCGCATCGGGCTTGAGCCGTGCGCCGCCGCACGCGGCGCACGGCGTGTACGCACGGTACTTCGACAGCAGCACGCGGATGTGCATCTTGTACGCCTTGCTCTCCAGCCAGTCGAAGAAGCGGCGCACGCCGTACCACTGCGTCTGCCACTTGCCGGTCCAGCCGTCCTGGCCTTCGAGCACCCAGCGGCGGTGCTCGTCGCTCATCAGCTTCCACGGCGTGTCGAGCGGCACGCCGAACCTGGGTGCGAACTTCTCCAGATCGCGCTGGCATTCGGAAAAGCTTTTCGTCTGCCACGGCCGCACCGCGCCTTCGCGCAGCGTCTTGTTCTCGTCGGGGATGACGAGGCCGAAATCCACGCCGATCACGCGCCCGAAGCCGCGGCACGCGTCGCACGCGCCGAGCGGCGAGTTGAACGAAAACGTGCTCGGATTCGGCTCCGCGTAGTGGATGTCGCAGTCCGCGCAGTGCAGGTCGTCGCTGAAGCGCCAGACCTTGGCGGCAAACGGCGCATCGCGCGCACCCGCGTCTGCCGCCGATGCGGGCGAGGGTCGCTCTGCTGACTCTGCTGCGTGCTGGGGGCAGGGTAAGGGCGAGGGCGACGTTTCGCCTTCGCCCAGCACGTGCACATCCACCCGTCCCCCGCCGAACCGCAGCGCCGCCTCGACCGCCTCGGCCACGCGCTGCCGCTGCGCCCCGCCCACGCGCAGGCGGTCCTGCACGACGTCGAGGATCCGGCCTTCGCCGTCGCTGCGCTCGCCGTGCACGCGCGTGTAGCCCTGCGCCTGCAGGTGCGCGCGGACTTCGTCTTCCTTGAAGTTCTTCGGGACGCGCACCGGAAAGGTGATCACGACGCGCGGATCGCCGTGCGCCGCGCTGCGCGCGAAGATTTCGTCGACGATGCTCGTCGCCGTGTCGCGCGCGACCTTGCGGCCGCAGCCGCGGCAGAACAGCGTGCCCGCGCGCGCGAAAAGCAGCTTCAGGTGATCGTTCAGCTCCGTCATCGTTCCGACGGTGGAGCGCGACGTGCGTACCGGGTTGGTCTGGTCGATCGCGATCGCCGGCGGCACGCCTTCGATCCTGTCGACCTGCGGGCGGTCCATGCGGTCGAGGAACTGCCGCGCGTACGGCGAGAACGTCTCGACGTAGCGGCGCTGCCCCTCCGCGTACAGCGTGTCGAACGCGAGCGAACTCTTGCCCGAGCCGGAGACACCGGTGACGACGATCAGCTCGCCGGTGGGAAGGTCGACGTCGAGGTTCTTGAGGTTGTTCTGGCGCGCGCCGCGGATGCGGATCGCTTTGTCGCTTGACGGCATCGTGCTGCTGCTCGATCGGAAGAAGTGCGCGGCCGCGACAGGCGGCGCGCCGAACCGCAAAGTGTAGGCTCGCGCGTCGGGCACGCTCGACAGGCCGGCGCGGCGCCGGACTTCAGTTCGGCAGCGCTTGGCGGTACGGCGCGCGCGGGGGCGCAGGCCGATCGAGCGGCAGCGCGTCGAGCGGACTCGGCAGCCCGCAAGCGGCCGAGCGCAACACGTGCGTGTAGATCATCGTGGTCGACACGTCGCACGCACGGGCAGTTCCTGTACGCGCCGGATGTTCATACCGCTTTCGAGCAGGTGCGTGGCGAACGATTGGCGCAGCGTTGCAGCGGTGACGCGCTCGGAAAGGCCCGCGGCGGCCGCGGCGCGCGCGATGGCGCGACCGACCCGATCCTCGTGCTGGTGATGGCGCGGGCGCACGCCGGTGCGAGGATCGACGGATTCCTCGCGCGCGGGCCATAGCCAGAACCAGGCCCACGTCTGGCCGGCGCGCGGGAACTTGGCCTGCAGCGCGTCAGGCATCGCCACG
>JBKBSH010000322.1:0-3146 GCA_046291795.1 Burkholderiaceae bacterium
GATCACGCAGGCCGAGTTCGATCAGGCCAAGGCGAGGCTGCTCGCGCAGCCGGCCGGCAGCGCGCTTGCGATCGACCGGTTGCGGCCGTCCGATCGCGACAAGTGGAACGCGGGCGTGTGCGGAGGCATCGCGGCGGCGACCGGTGTGGGGTCGTGGGTGTGGCGGCTCGTCTTCGTGGTCGGCCTGCTGTTCGGCGAATTCACGCTGCTGCTGTACCTGCTGTTGTGGATCTTCGTGCCGCGCGAAGGCGCCTGAACCCGCGCGGTTCAAAAATCAAAGGGAACGACCATCCATGTCCAAGCGCTTCGACGTCGTGGTGATCGGTGCCGGACCGGGGGGCTATATCGCGGCGATCCGCGCGGCCCAGCTCGGTCTGTCGGTCGCGTGCATCGACGACTGGAAAAACGCGCAGGGCGGACCCGCCCCGGGCGGCACGTGCACGAACGTCGGCTGCATTCCGTCGAAGGCCCTGCTGCAGTCGTCGGAGAACTATGAGCACGCCGCGCGTCATTTCAAAGACCATGGCATCCAGGTCAAGGGTCTTTCGATCGACGTCGCGCAGATGATCGCGCGCAAAGCCGCGGTCGTGAAGCAGAACAACGACGGCATCCTGTATCTGTTCAAGAAGAACAAGGTCGCGTTCTTCCACGGGCACGGCAGCTTCGCCGGCGGCAGCGCAGACGGATACGAAGTGAAGGTCTCCGGAGCCAACGAGGACACCCTCGTCGGGACGCACGTGATCGTCGCGACCGGTTCGAACCCGCGTGCGCTGCCCGGCGTCGAGTTCGACGAGAAGTTCGTCCTGTCCAACGACGGCGCGCTCGCGATGGCCGAGGTGCCGAAGCGGCTCGGCGTGATCGGCGCCGGCGTGATCGGGCTCGAAATGGGTTCGGTGTGGCGCCGGCTCGGCAGCGACGTGACGATCCTGGAAGCGCTGCCGACGTTTCTCGGCGCAGCCGACGCGCAGATCGCGCGCGAGGCGCACAAGGCGTTCGCCAAACAGGGCCTGAAGATGCACTTCGGCGTCGGCATCGCTGCCGTCAGGCGCGAGAACAAGGGCAAGGCCGAGGAGGTCGTCGTCGATTACAAGGACGACAAGGGTGCCGCGCAATCGCTCGCGTGCGACCGGCTGATCGTGTCGATCGGCCGCGTGCCGAACACGAACGGGCTTGCGCCGGACGCGGTCGGGCTCGCGCTCGACGAGCGCGGCTTCGTCGTCGTCGACGACGAATGCCGGACCAACCTGCCGAACGTCTGGGCGATCGGCGATGTCGTGCGCGGGCCGATGCTCGCGCACAAGGCCGAAGAGGAAGGTGTCGCCGTCGCCGAGCGGATCGCCGGCCAGCACGGGCACGTCGACTTCAACACGATTCCTTGGGTCATCTACACGTCGCCCGAGATCGCCTGGGTCGGGCGGACCGAGGAGCAGGTCAAAGCCTCGGGCCGCGAGTACCGCACCGGAACGTTTCCGTTCGCTGCGAACGGGCGCGCGCGCGCGCTCGGCGACACCACGGGGCTGGTCAAGTTCGTCGCCGATGCGAAGACCGACGAGATCCTCGGCGTCCACATCGTCGGACCGATGGCGTCCGAGCTGATCGCCGAAGCGGTCGTCGCGATGTCGTTCCGTGCCGCAGCCGAGGACATCGCGCGCATCTGCCACGCCCATCCTTCGCTCGCCGAGGCGACCAAGGAGGCCGCGCTCGCGGTCGACAAGCGCACGCTCAATCTGTAGGTGACCTTTCGCGCCCATCTCGACGACGTGCTGCGCGGGCGCGGCTACGCGCTCGACGCCGCGCAACGGGCCGCCGCGGCGCGACTCGATCGGCTCGACGCCGACTGGCGCGCTTACAAGGCGCAGCGCGCCAACGCGATCGCCAGGCTGCTGCGCCGGCCGCCGATTCCGCGCGGCGTCTACTTGTGGGGCGGCGTGGGCCGGGGCAAGAGCTTCCTGATGGACGCCTTCTTCGCCGCGGTGCCGCTGATCCGCAAGACGCGCGTGCATTTCCACGAGTTCATGCGGGGCGTGCACCGCGAACTCGACGAGCTGAAGGGCACGGTCGATCCGCTCGACGAGGTCGCACGCCGCATCGCGCGGCGGCACCGGCTGATCTGCTTCGACGAGTTCCACGTCTCCGACATCGCCGACGCGATGATCCTGCACCGGCTGCTCGCGCGGCTCCTCGAACTGGGCGTCGGCTTCGTGATGACCTCCAACTACGCGCCCGACGCGCTTTATGCCGACGGACTGCACCGCGACCGATTTCTGCCAACGATCGCGCTGCTGAAGGATCGGTTTGACGTCGTGCACGTCGAAGGCGGCACGGACTACCGGCGGCGCGCGTTGCAGCGGATCGACGCGTATCTGACGCCGCTCGGCGCCGAGTCCGAGGCGCGGCTCGCCGAAGCGTTCGCCCGGCTCGCCGAAACCGAGGACGACGAGCCGGTGCTGATGATCGAATCGCGCGCGATCCATGCGCGGCGCCGGGCCGGCGGCGTGGTGTGGTTCGACTTCTCGGTGCTGTGCGGCGGGCCGCGATCGCAGAACGACTACCTGGAGATCGCCACGCAGTTCCACACGGTGCTGCTGTCCAACGTGCCGCGCATGTCGGCCGGGCAGGCGTCGGAGGCGCGCCGTTTCACCTGGCTCGTCGACGTGCTGTACGACCACCGGACCAAGCTGATCGCTTCGGCGGAGGTGCCGCCGGAGGAGCTGTACACCGCCGGTGCGTTGGCCGGCGAATTCCATCGCACGGCCTCGCGGCTCGTCGAGATGCAGTCGCGCGAGTACCTCGACGCGCCGCGCCGTGCGGTGGCCGCGGGCGTGTAGGCTGCCGCCGATGATCCGAGCGCTCGCCCGATTCATCGCAATGCTCGCGCTCGCCGCCGCTTCTGCGGCGTACGGCGAGCTCGGTGCGGAAGTTCCCGCAGGCGGCATTCGCACGCGCGAGGACGCAGCCCGCGCACTCGACGCCGCGAAGGCCGAGGCAGCGGCCATCGAGCGCGCCTACGAGGCCGAGCAGCAGCGCTGCGCCACGACCTTCTTCGTCAACCGCTGCCAGGACGATGCGCGGCGCAAGCGCGAACTGGCGCTGCGCGAAGTCCGCAAGGTCGAGTTGCAGGCGCGCGAAACGCAACGGCGCCTGGA
>JBKBSH010000323.1:0-3146 GCA_046291795.1 Burkholderiaceae bacterium
CATCTCGGCGAGCAGATGGCCGAGGTGTTCGCTGTGGCGACCTTCCTTGCCGCGCGACAGAACCGGCGTGCGCGCGGGAACGGCGAGCGTTGCGGCCTGAAGCACCGGCAGCACTTCGCGCTCCCACGCGGGCGCGAGCGCCGACCACGCCGGACCGATGCCGGCGGCCTCGACCGCGGCGTCGACGGCGCTCGGCGCGAAGAACTCCGCCGTGTACGGCCACAGGTCGTCGAGCGCGCGCTGCATCCGCGCGTGCGACTCGTCGGTGCCGTCGCCGAGGCGCACCGTCCAGTCGGCCGCGTGCCGCAGCTGGTAGCGCGTTTCCTTGGCGCTCTTGCCGGCGATGGCCGCGAGCTGCGCGTCGCACGACGACGCGAGCGCTTCCCACAGCGGGAGCTGGAACGCCGCGAACAGGAAGTTGCGCAGGATCGTTCGGCCGAAGTCGGCGTTCGGCAGCTCGCAGATCGTGAGGTTGCGGTATTCGTTCTCGTGCCGCAGGAATGCGAGCGCATCCTCGTCGCGGCCGCGCGCCTCGAGGGCGCCCGCGTGCGTGAGCAGCAGCCGCGCCTGTCCGAGCAGATCGAGCGCGGCATTCGTCAGCGCGATGTCCTCCTCGATCACGGGGCCGTGGCCGCACCACTCGGACAGCCGCTGCCCGAGCACGAGCGCGCTGTCACCGAGGCGAAGCACGTACTCGAAGTGGGCCGCGGACGCGATCGTCTTGGCCATCGTCGTCACATGTGGTTGACTTCGTCCGGCAGCCGATAAAAGGTCGGATGCCGGTAGATCTTGTCTTCGGCCGGATCGAACAGCTCGGGCTTCGCGTCCGGATCGCTCGCGTGGATCTGGTCGGCGCGAACGACCCAGATGCTCACGCCCTCCTGCCTGCGCGTGTACACGTCGCGCGCGTTCTGCAGCGCCATTGTCGCGTCCGGCGCGTGCACGCTGCCGCAGTGCTTGTGGTCGAGCCCGCCCTTGGCGCGGATGAACACTTCCCAGAGCGGCCATTCGCGGCGGTCTGCCGACATCACGGCTCCTTTCGAATTCTGCAAATGCGAACACCGCAGCTCGCGGCGGCGGGAACGGCCGCAAGGCCCCGTCCGGATGCAAAAGGACCGCTGCCGCTGCGCAACCCGCGCGGATGCGATGGCTTGCGCCTTGCGTTCACGCCGCCTTCCTTTCCCGCTGCGCCTGCTTGGCGGCGTACGCGACCGCGGCTTCGCGCACCCAGGCGCCGTCGTCCCAAGCCTTCACACGCGCGGCGAGCCGGTCGCGGTTGCACGGGCCGTGGCCGTTGACGACCGCCCAGAACTCGTTCCAATCGATCCTGCCGAAATCCCAGTGTCCGCGCGCTTCGTTCCATTTCAGATCCGGGTCCGGCAGCGTGACGCCGAGCACTTTCGCCTGCGGCACGGTCGCATCGACGAACTTCTGCCGCAGGTCGTCGTTGCTGATCCGCTTGATGCCCCACTTGATCGAGTCGCCGGAGTGCGTCGACTCCGAATCGTGCGGCCCGAACATCATCAGGCTGGGCCACCACCAGCGGTCGACCGCGTCCTGCACCATCGCGCGCTGCTCGTCGGTGCCGCGCATCATCGTCAGCAGCAGGTCGTAGCCCTGCCGCTGGTGGAACGACTCCTCCTTGCAGATGCGGATCATCGCGCGCGCGTACGGGCCGTACGAGCAGCGGCACAGGGGAATCTGGTTCATGATCGCCGCGCCGTCGACCAGCCAGCCGATCACGCCGATGTCGGCCCAGGTCAGCGTCGGGTAGTTGAAGATCGACGAGTACTTGGCGCGGCCGGAATGAAGCGCGTCGATCAGCTCGTCGCGCGAGACGCCGAGCGTCTCCGCCGCAGCGTACAGGTACATGCCGTGGCCGCCTTCGTCCTGCACCTTGGCGAGCAGGATGCACTTGCGCTTGAGTGTGGGCGCGCGCGTGATCCAGTTGCCTTCGGGCAGCATCCCGACGATCTCGCTGTGCGCGTGCTGGCTGATCTGCCGGATCAGCGTCTTGCGGTAGCCCTCCGGCATCCAGTCCTTCGGTTCGATGAAGTCGCCGCGAGCGACCTTCGCGTCGAACTCGGCCTCGTACTCGGCCTCCTTCAGCGAACGCGGACCGCGCGCCGTCTCGTCCTTCGCGCCCTGCGGCAGATCGATCGCTTGCGTGTACATGCCGATTACTCCTCATTGGCCACGGGAGCGGAGAAACACCAACGGTTCGCTCCGTGCCTCCGTGTCCCTGTGGTGAAGACCATCACTTCGGCCGCTTGTCCAGGATCCGCTTCGCCTTGCCGATCGACCGCTCGATGCCGCCGGGCGCAGCGAGCCGCACGGCGGCCGTCACGCCGATGTAGGCCTTGATGTTGTGTTCGAGCCTGCGCGCGGCGTCGTTCTGCGCCTGCTGGCTGCCGTGCGCGAGCGCCTGCCCCATCTCGACGTGAACGGTCAGCTCGTCGAGCGCCTCGGGCCGCGTGACTTCGAGCAGGTAGTACGGCGTCAGCTCGGGCTGCTTGAGGATCAGCTCCTCGACCTGCGTCGGGAACACGTTGACGCCGCGGATGATCAGCATGTCGTCCGAGCGGCCGGTGATCTTCTCGATCCGGCGCATCGACCGCGCCGTCGGCGCGAGCAGCCGCGTCAGATCGCGCGTGCGGTAGCGGATCATCGGCAACGCTTCCTTGGTCAGCGTCGTGAAGACGAGTTCGCCTTTCTCGCCTTCGGGCAGCACCTGTTTCGTTTCCGGGTCGATGATCTCCGGGTAGAAGTGGTCTTCCCAGACCGTCAGCCCGTCCTTGGTCTCGATGCACTCCTGCGCGACTCCGGGGCCGATGATCTCGGACAGCCCGTAGATGTCGATCGCGTCCATTCCGACTTTCGATTCGATCGCCTGCCGCATCGCCGGCGTCCACGGCTCGGCGCCGAAGATGCCCACCTTCAGCGAAGTCGATTTCGGATCGATCCCCTGCCGCTCCATCTCCTCGGCGATCGCCAGCATGTACGACGGCGTCACCATGATGATGTCGGGCCTCTCGACCGGCATGCTGATCGGGTTGAGTTCCGCGCCGCCGATCGTCCCCAGCGTCTCCGCGGAATAGCCCTCCGGCGCCGACACTTTGGCCATCGGCACGTTGAGCGCGAAGGCG
>JBKBSH010000324.1:0-3139 GCA_046291795.1 Burkholderiaceae bacterium
ATCGAGCAGCTTCTGCCATTGTCGGCCGAGCGGCTCGCGCAGAGCGACGAGGAAAAGCGCGCGTACGCGTGGGACTACCTGTACGAACCCGACGCGCAGCGCGTGATCGACGAGCTGATGACGCGTTACGTCGAGGCGCTGATCTACCAGTCGGTCGCGGAAAACATGGCGAGCGAGCAGAGCGCCCGCATGGTCGCGATGAAGGCGGCGTCGGACAACGCGAAGAAGCTGATCGACGAGCTGCAGCTCGTCTACAACAAGACGCGCCAGGCCGGCATCACGAAGGAGATCAGCGAGATCGTCGGCGGTGCGGCGGCCGTGTCGTGAAGCAGCGATGAATCGACCACGCAGGCACGGACAACGCCGAGACGGTCGCTGCAATGCAGCTCCCGGTCTTCCCCGCGTCTCGCTGGTGAGCAAAGGTTTTCGAGTATCGAGGTGAACATGTCAACCGGAACCATCGTTCAGTGCATCGGCGCGGTCGTCGACGTGGCGTTCCCGCGCGAGCAGATGCCCAAGGTCTACGACGCGCTGGTGCTCGAGGTCGA
The DNA here is from genome assembly GCA_046291795.1 of Burkholderiaceae bacterium. GTDB lineage: Bacteria > Pseudomonadota > Gammaproteobacteria > Burkholderiales > Burkholderiaceae_F > DSNY01. The sequence goes on from JBKBSH010000324.1 coordinate 549, forward strand.
CCCGGGCAACAAGCTCGTCGAGCAGGGGCTGACTTTCGAGGTGCAGCAGCAGTTGGGCGACGGCGTGGTGCGCACGATCGCGCTCGGCTCCTCCGACGGGCTGAAGCGCGGAATGAAGGTGCGCAACACCGGCGACAACATCAAGGTGCCGGTCGGCCCCGGCGTCCTCGGCCGCGTGATGGACGTGCTGGGGCGCCCGATCGACGAGCGCGGTCCGATCCAGACCAACGAGTACCGGCCGATCCACCAGCCGGCGCCGAGGTTCGACGAGCTGTCGCCGTCGATCGAACTGCTGGAGACCGGGATCAAGGTCATCGACCTCGTCTGCCCGTTCGCCAAGGGCGGCAAGGTCGGGCTGTTCGGCGGCGCCGGCGTGGGCAAGACCGTCAACATGCTCGAGCTGATCAACAACATCGCGAAAGAGCACGCGGGCCTGTCGGTGTTCGCGGGTGTCGGAGAGCGCACGCGCGAGGGCAACGATTTCTATCACGAGATGTCCGAGGCGCGCGTCATCGTTCAGGAGGATCTGTCCAAGTCGAAGGTCGCGATGGTTTTCGGCCAGATGAACGAGCCACCGGGCAACCGGCTGCGCGTGGCGCTCACGGGACTGACGATGGCCGAGCGCTTCCGCGACGAAGGCCGCGACATCCTGTTCTTCGTCGACAACATCTACCGCTACACGCTGGCGGGCACCGAAGTGTCGGCGCTGCTCGGTCGTATGCCTTCGGCGGTCGGCTACCAGCCGACGCTGGCCGAGGAGATGGGCAGGCTGCAGGAACGAATCACCTCGACCAAGACCGGTTCGATCACCTCGATCCAGGCGGTGTACGTTCCGGCCGACGACCTGACCGATCCGTCGCCGGCGACGACCTTCGGCCACCTCGACGCCACCGTCGTGTTGTCCCGCGACATTGCAGCGCTCGGTATCTACCCGGCGGTCGATCCGCTCGACTCGACGTCGCGCCAGATCGACCCGAACGTCATCGGCGAGGAGCACTACAACACGACGCGCCGCGTGCAGGCCACGCTGCAACGCTACAAGGAGCTGCGCGACATCATCGCGATCCTCGGCATGGACGAGTTGTCGCCCGAAGACAAGCTCGCGGTGGCGCGTGCGCGCAAGATCCAGCGCTTCCTTTCGCAGCCGTTCCATGTCGCCGAGGTGTTCACCGGCTCGCCGGGCAAGTACGTTCCGCTGAAAGAGACGATCCGCGGCTTCAAGATGATCGTCGACGGCGAATGCGATGCGCTGCCCGAGCAGGCCTTCTACATGGTCGGCACGATCGACGAGGTGTTCGAGCGGGCGAAGAAGCTGCAGTAGGCGGCGAAGGACTCCCATGGCCACCATTCACGTCGACGTCGTCAGCGCCGAAGAAAACATCTTCGCGGGCGAAGCCGAATTCGTCGTGCTTCCCGGCGAAGCCGGCGAACTCGGCATCTATCCGCGCCACGCGCCCTTGATCACCCGCATCAAACCCGGCGTGGTCCGCATCAAGACCGCGGACCGAAGCGAGGAGGAGCAGGTGTTCGTCGCCGGCGGCATCCTCGAGGTGCAGCCGAACGTCGTCACCGTGCTCGCCGACACGGCGATCCGCGGCAAGGATCTGGACGAGGCGAAGGCGCAGGAGGCGCTCAAGCGCGCCGAGGAAGCGCGCAAGAACGCCACCAGCGAGCTGGAGATCGCGAAGGTCGAGGCCGAGATGTCCGCGCTCGCGGCGCAGCTCGCAGCGATTCGCAGGCTGCGCGGGAAGTAGCGCGGCGCGGGGCCGGGGTACGATCGCGAGGGGCGGCACGTGCTGCCCCTTCGCACAGGGCTGCGCGTTGCGACGCTTGACCGCCGTCGGGCGCGGGCACGCGGCGAACGGCTTCGTCGTTCCAGCGGTTTGCTGCGGAGGCAGCGATGTTCAAGAAAATTCTTGTCGCGACCGACGGCTCCGAGTTATCGAACAAAGCGATCGACGTGGCCGTCCAGCTCGCCAAGGCCGTCGGCGCGGGCATCGTCGGCATGACTGCCGTCGAGGCCTATCCGTACGCGGCGGTCGGCGAATTCAGTCCGGCCGCATACAACGACTTCCAGGCGCACGCGGCTGCGCTGGCCAACGACCGGCTCGCGGCGGTCGAGCGCGCGGCGCGCGCCGCGGGGCTCGCCTACGAGTCGCGCATGGCCGAGTCGTCGGCGCCGTACCGTGCGATCATCGACGCCGCGCGCGCCGCCGGTTGCGACCTGATCGTGATGGCCTCGCACGGCCGTCGCGGGCTCGGTGCCGTGCTGCTCGGCAGCGAAACGCAGCGCGTGCTGACCCACGCCGAGTGTCCGGTTCTCGTCGTGCGCTGACCGCGCGCTCGCGTCTTCGCGGGATGCGCGGCGGTGCCCGCGTGTTCGGCAGGCTTGCCGCTTGTAGAGGCGTTGCCTGGCCGGAATGTTTTACGAGTCGCCGCGAACGTTGTTGCGTATACCAAGGCAATCTAGCCCGGATATTTCACGAGGGACGCGGCAGTTGCGCGGACGCCGGGGGGAGCCAGGTTGCGCGAGATGGGCGCAGGCGGAGCAGCCGAAGCGCCCTGCGGCGGCTGCGGCCCGCCGCAGCCGC
>JBKBSH010000325.1:0-3137 GCA_046291795.1 Burkholderiaceae bacterium
ACTGTCGGCATCGGCAGGAATGCCTTCGACAAAGCTCTGATCGATCTTCAGCGCCTGGATCGGCATGCGTTTCAGGTAGCCGAGCATCGAGTAGCCCGTACCAAAGTCGTCGAGCACCAGACCGACGCCGAGCGAGGCGAGTTCGCTCATCACGTCGTTGTTGATCTCGCTTTCCTTGACCAATGTGCGTTCGGTGATCTCGAGCGTGATCATGCGCGGCTCGACGCCGTGCTTGATCAGCGCGCTGCGCACGAGGATCGGCAGCGACGCCGACCCCATCTCGCGGCCTGCAACGTTGATCGCAACCGGTATGTCGAAACCGGCGTGCGCTTCGCGCCAGCGCCGGATCTGCGCGCAGACCTCGTTGATGACCCAGCGCGTGATCCGCTCGGATAGCCCGCTCACTTCGGCCACACCGATGAAACGGTCCGGCGTCAACGTGCCGAAGGCCGGGTGCTGCCAGCGGATCAGCGCCTCGAGCCCGACGACGCGCCCGGTTTCCATGTGGACCTGCGGCTGGTACTCGACGACGAACTGCGGACTGTCGCCCTGCACCGCCTTCAGGAGCTGGATGCCGAGCTGCACCTCGCGCGCGGCGCGCTCGGCGCGGATCGGATTGAAGAAGCTGAACTGGTTGCGGCCGTCGCGCTTGGCCTGGTACATCGCCGCGTCGGCATTCTTCAGCAACGTGCTCATCTCGCGGCCGTGCTCGGGGAACAGCGCGACGCCGATCGACGCCGACACCTGCGTGTCGACGTTGGAAACGAGATCGGTCCGGTGCAAGGCCTGGGCGATCCGCGCCGCGAGCAGCGCGACCTCCTGTCGATGCTCGAACTCGTCGATCAACACGACGAACTCGTCGCCGCCGAGCCGGGCGACCACGCCGCCGTCGCCGACGGTTTCGCGCAGCACCTGCGCGGCCGACTTGATCAGCGCGTCGCCGACCAGGTGTCCGAGCGTGTCGTTGACGTCCTTGAACCGATCGAGGTCGATCAGCATCACCGCGATGCGCCGCCGCCGGTTCGCGGCGGTCATGATCATGTCGCGCATGGTCTCGCGCAGAAGATTGCGGTTCGGCAGGCCGGTCAGCGAGTCGTACCAAGCGAGTTGCTCGATCCGGCTTTCCGCCTCCTGTCGTTGCGCCGCCTCCATCGCGAGCGAAACCATCAGCGCCGCGGTCGCCGCGAAGTTGACCTCGTCCTCGTCCCACTGCCGCGGTGTCTCGTGGTGCACGCACAGGACGCCTTGCACCGCGCCGTCCAGCAGCACCGGGGCGTCGAGCAAGGCACGGACACCGCCCCAACGGCGGTCGCCCGCCAGGCCAGCAGTCAACGCCGACTTGCGCACGTCGGCCACGACCAGCGGCTGCCGGTCGCGCAGACGCGCGAAATACTCGGGGAACAGCGTCGCCGGAAACTCGACGCCGATCCAGTCCCGCGCGAACCGCTCGTGCCGTCCCTCGAACATCGCCTCGCACAGCAGGCCGTCGGGATTGCGCATGTGCCGCCAAAAGCTCACCGAGTCCGCGCGCAGCGTTTCCGCCGTCGTGCGCAGCACGCGCGCGAGCGACTGCGCGAAGTCGGCACGCGTGTGGATCGCCAGCTCCAGTAGGCGCTCGCGGAACTCGAGCCGGCGCACCTGCTGCGGACCCTCGCCGGCGCGCTGCGACAGCACGGGGCCCACGTCGCGCGCGGTCACGAGCAGTCCGCCCAGCGCGGGCTCCGCAGTGCAGTTGCGAATGCCCACCCAAAGACGGTGCACCGCGCCGTTCGCTCCGGTCGCGCGCACCAGGCACGTGTGCGTGCGTTTGCCGGCGACATCGATCGACGCGGCCTGGATCGCCTTGAGCAACGCCGGCCGGTCCTGCTCGATCGCGAGCGCGGCCCCCGGCTGACCCAGCGTCGATTCCGGCTCGATCCCGAGCGCGGCCCGGATCGCGGGCGACTGATAGCGAACGACCCCGCCGGCGTCGAGCACCATCAGCAGATCCGCCGTGTTTTCGGCGAAGACGACGAGCCGGCGCTCGATGCGCTCGGCGCGGTCCGCGAGTTCGCGCAGCTCCGTCACGTCGCGCGCGCAGACCACGACCGCCCGCACCAAGGGATCGCGAAGCCGGTCGACCAGCGTCGCTTCGATCCAGCGGCCGCCGCGACCGTCGCCTCGCGTGCGCAGCCGCCACAGGTGCCCCGTCCCGGCCCCGTCCGAACGGCCGCCGCTAATCGCGTCGAACGCATTCAGGAAGTCGGCGCTCGATGCCTCGTCGAGCAGGTACTCGAACGGCACACCCAGCAGGTCGACCGACGCCACCCCCGTCGCAGCCTCGGTCGCTGCGTTCGCGGCGAGCACACGTCGATCTGCGCCGACCAGCAGTGCCAGGTCCGCGGCCGACTGCGCCATCGCCTGCAACCGCGCGCGGGCAGCGCGCGCCTCGCGATCGGCGTGCCGCTGTGCCGCGATGTCGCGCAGCACGATGGCGACGACGTTTTCCTGCTCGAACCGCATCAGCTCGGCGTCGAGTTCGAGCGCGAGCAGGCGACCGTCTGCCAGCGGCAACTTCGCGCGCAGCGTGAGCCGGCTTCGCTCCTGCAACCGAGCCCAAAGCTTGGCCCAGCGCCGCGCGGACTCGCGATGGCGGCGAAACGCGACGAGCTCGGACAGGTGACGCCCGACGACAGCGTCGGCGGCCAACCCCAGCATGTCGATCGCCGCGGCGTTCGCGGCCAGCACTTGCGCCGAGGCGTTCATGCACACCGCGGGCACGGGCAGACGGTCGAAAGCCGCCTGTCTGAGCGACTTTTCGACGGCCGACTGCCTCAGCGGTATGACGGTCGATGCCACGAACGCCCTCGTGTCTTCCTGCCGCGCGCCCGCCGTGCGCTCACGATGGAAAGTGCAGGCAACGGGGCCGCGCGGCATTGTGCCACGCGCGCTCGATCGGGCGGGACCGTGCAAGCCTGCCGACGGGGGGATGCGCCGGCGATGCTCGCTACACTTGGCCGATCAGCGCGCTGCCGTTGCTGGCGTTCGTTGCAGGACAGCAGCAGGCAGTTACGAGAACTGTCCTGCCGAAGCGCTCGCACCCACATGTCGCAGATCATTGCATTGAAGCAGGGATCGCCATGCTGCATGGCAACTGC
>JBKBSH010000031.1:0-12253 GCA_046291795.1 Burkholderiaceae bacterium
GCCGGATCAGCTTGGCATCGAGCCCGTGCCGCTGGAAGTGCTCGATCAACGCGGTGTGGATCCGGCCGATCTCCTCGGCGAGCGGCTTTTCGAAGACGTTCAGGTAGAAGTCCCACGCCTCGGTGTGCAGCGCGAGGTCTTCGGCGGCGTCGAGCAGCGCCCGCATGAACACTTCCGGCCCGAAAGGGTTCTCCGCGGTGCGCAGCGCGCTGCGGCCGGACAGATGCTGCACGATCAGTTGCAGATCGCGAAGCTGCTCCTCGATGATCCCGCGCATCTTGCCGGCGGCGCGATCGACGATCACGCCGTGCGCGGTGGTGACCGCGTCGACCAGCGTCAGCATCTCGGCGCTGACGTGCCCGACGGCGGGCGCCGGCGCGTGCTGCGCCATCACGTCGGCCAGCGCCGAGTCCTGCCGCTCCTTCAGGTGCGACAGAAACGCGTGGCGCAGGTCGGAGGCCTTGGTCGACAGCAGCCGCTGCACGAGCGGCGAACCGACGTTGAAGTCCCACTTGGCGTTGAGCTCTTCGAGGACGTTGCGGCAGATCGCGTCGAACGCGTTGCCGATCAGCTCGATCGCGATCGCCAGCCCCGAGCGCATCAGCGCGGATGCCTGCGCGGCCGACAGGTACGGCAGCGCGCCCGGCGCTTTCGCAGTCGCGGACTGGGCCAGCGGGTTGACGTCCATGCGTTACGGATGTGGGCGACGGAACGGGCGCGCGGTCGGCGCCCCAGCGAGGACTCTAGTCACCCCCGCAACCCTGTCAAGCGAGAATATCCGCCCCTGTGCGGCGCCAAGTCCAGCGATCGGGCGGCCGTCCGCACATGGCGCGCGCACCGGCCGGCGCCTCGAAGGGGCTAGATTCGCAGCCAATCGCCATCCCCGTTTTCCGCCCGCAGGCCGGACACCCACTTGCGCGCAGGCAGCCGATGGCGCGCTTCGATCGCCCGCGCCGCCTCGTAGAGCTCGGCATAGGCGACCGCAAGCGGCGGTCCCGCGAAACCCAGCACGATCCGGTTGCCTGCGTCCGCTTCCGGCAGCACCAGCGCCCGGTCGTCGAACGCGCGCGCGATCGCATCGAAGCTCGGGCCGAAACTGCGCCCGAACAGGTTGAACACGGCCACCCCGGGCTGCGCCAGCGCGCGGCGGCACGCGGCGTAGAAGTCCACATCGTCGTAGACCGGACCGCGCGCCTGCGCGTCATACAGATCGACCTGCAGCCAGTCGGCGCAGCGGCGCCGGCGCGGATGCGAAATGAAATCGCGCGCATCGGCCAGTTCGATGGCGAGCCGCGCGTCGTCGGCCGGCACCTTGAACCAGCGCCGCGCCGTGTCGACGACGACCTCGCTGATCTCGACCACCGTGATCTCGGCCGCGGGCAGCTCGCGATAGCAGAACTTCGCCAGCGCGCCCGCGCCGAGCCCGAGCTGAACGATGCGGCCCGGCTGTGGAAGGAACAGCAGCGGCGCCATCATCTGCTGCTGGTATTCGAGCTCGAGCGCGTACGGCCGCGCGATCCGCATCGCGCCCTGCACCCACTCGGTGCCGAAGTGCAGGTAACGCACGCCGTCGGACTCCGACAGCGTGACGTGCGGCGCGACGACCTTGTGGCCGCGCGGCGCGGCTGCACCCCGGCGGCGATTCATGCGGTGCGCGAGGGCAGCCGCTCCGCCCGGATCCGCGGCGACGTCCGCAACGTCATTGGGCACCGACCGCGGCCCCTTGCAGGTCCTGCATCACCGCGTGCACGGCGCGCTCGAAAAGCGGCACCGATTCGACCGGCTGCATTCGGCCGGTGCGCAGGTAGCCGCGTAGCGTCTCGGGCGACAGCGAATGCGCGTGCCCGTCGTCCGCCGGCGTGAACAGGTAAAGCGTCTTGCGCGGGCTCACCCAGCGCAGCCGCACGCGCTCGGTCGCGTCGCCGACGCGCAGGTCGAACCAGTCGCCGCGCTTCCAGCGCACGATGATCTCGTCGACCTGCGCATCGTCCGGCCTGTGCACGGTCGCCGCGGCTTCGGGCGGCAGCGTCAGGTGGTTCACCGGCACGTGGTTCTCGGCGATCACGTGCCGAACGACATCGTCGGAAACGTGCAGCGGCGCGGCGCCGTCCGCGGACTGCGGATCGGCGTCGAAACGGATGCCGTCGAGCTTGATGCTCAGCGTGCTCGGTTCGAACGCAGCCCCCGGGTTGCCGTGCGCGAGTTCGAGCGCCTTGACCGCCTGCGCGTGCGAGTTCATCAGCTTCGAGAAGAACTCCTGCATCTTCGGCTGCGGCCAGTCGATCGACATCACGCCTTCGCGCAGCGTGGCGAGAACCGGCGGGATCACGCGGACGAGCCGCTTGCGGTCGTCGGGATTGATCTTCGGCTGCACGCTCCATACCAGGTCGGGAACGATCCGCAGATAGCGCTGCACCTGCCCGGGCTTGTCCTTCTCGCGCAGCGACGCGGCGACCAGCACGCGCACCCAGGTCTCGAGCAGGAAATCGCGCAGGTACGACTCGATCTGAACGCCGTCGAAGGCGCTGCGGACCTGGATCGTCGCGTTGATCGCCATGACCTCGCGCGACTCGGCTTCGGCGAGCGCGCGCTTGGCGCGCGCGACCGGATCGTCGTCGCGCGTCTTCTCCTCGGCCAGATACCGCTCGAAGGCCGCGAGCGACTTCTCGAAGGCGCCGAGCCCGTCTTCGGTCGCGGCGAGCACCGCGTGAACGACCTTCTGCACCTCGGCGAGATAGCGCCGGTTGTCTTCTCCCGCGGTCGTCCACCCGATCGAGGTGCTGGCGATGCGGTCGAGCAGCAGCCGCGCAGGATGCTGCGGCGACACGAAAAGCTCCGGGTCGGTCAGCGCGACCTTGATCAGCGGGAACTGCAGCCGCTGGAGCAGGTGCTTGATCTCGTCGGGGACGTGCTTGTCCTGATGGATCCGGTCGAACAGCAGGCCGACGATCTCGATCGTCAGCTTGTCGACCTGCCTGCTCGCGGTTTCGGTGAGCTTGCCGCGCAATTCGGCGACGTTGATCGCGGCGTCCGGCGCGGGCCGCCCCATCTGCACCGCCGACAGCGCGATCGCGCCGAGCTTCTGGATCTCGTTCAGCGCGTTGAGCAGCCCCGGTTCGATCAGCACCGCCGCGCCGCCGCCCGCGGCCGCCGTCGTCGGCAGCGGCGGCAGGCCGAAGCCGCCGCCCGGGATGCTCGGCGCGCCCTGCATCGTCGGCATGCCTTGCAGTGCCTGCATCGCCCGCAACGCGGACGTCCCGCCCAACGTCGGAGCGGGCACGTAGTGGCCCGGCGCAGTCTGCCGCGGATCGCCCATCATGCCGGGCGCCGCGAAACCGGCCTGCGGCAGCAGTTGCATCCGCTGGTACAGACCCTGCAGCACCTGCTCGGCGCTCAGGCCGCCGGCGAAGTGCATTCCGCCGCCGGTCAACGGCATGCCGAGCCCGGTGTTCGTCGGCACGCCGAGCATCGAGTTGCGGCCCAGCAGCGTGTTGCGTCCGATCGCGGTGTTGCGCGTGATCGTCGTTCGCGCCAGCTCGGCGCTGACGCCCTGAGCGGCGAGGTGATGGTCGACGGCAGCATACGCAGCGCGCACGGGGCCGATCAGCGGCGCGTCGAAGCAATGCGTCAGTCGCAGCAGGTCTTCCTTCGGCACGCCGACTTTCTCGAGCGCCTGATGCGCGGCACGCAGAAACATGCCCGGGCGGAACGGGTGGTCGGTGTCGCGCAGATCGGGCTCGCGCACGAGGTTGGCCACGCGCAGCTTGACGCTCGTGTACTCGTCGTCGACGGCATTGCGGATCCGCGCGCCCGAGCTTTCGATCAGCGTCGAGAACTCCATGTCGCCGTAGTCGACCAGGGCGAGCGACTTGCGCTCGGTCGCCCTGGCGTCGGCCAGGCGGTGCGCGACGAAGTCGGCCACGGCGGCCCTGAACTCGGTCTGCAGCGCGTCCGAGTACGCCCGCACGAACGCGCGGTCGCGCGACAGCGCGATCTTCGCCGGCTTCGCGACGTCCTCGTCGTCCGAACGCGCGATCGGGCCGAGCGCCTCGAGCAGCACGTCGGTGATGCGCGGCTCGACGGCGTTGCGGATCGACGTCCAGCAGTCCTCGAGCAGACGGCGCGCGCCGGGGCGACGTGAAACCGGGGTGCCCGGCGCGACGGCGGCGTCCAGCAGCGTCCTGTTTTCGTTGCTCATCGTGCGAGCCCGAGGCGCGGTGTCGGGTTGGCTCTCCCGGCGCGATTGTGCCCCACCTTGCCGCCCGGGAATCGTCGCAGGTTACGCGTTCCGGTGAGGCAAAACGACGGATCGGCCGAATTGGGCCGGGAAGGCCTGCCCCCGCGCGGGCGGGGCTGGCGACGCCGGGTCAGCCGGGGCCGGAGGGACCCCGCGGCCCGTCAGTGCCGACGGCGGGCCGCCAGCGCTCGCCGCCAAAGCGCGAGTTTCTGCGCGAGCGTCCGGCCGGCGTGTGCCGGGCTGGTCGACGGAACCACCGCCGTGGTGAAGCCGGCGCGCCGGAACTGCGGTTCGTAGCGGCCCGCGGTCCGGCCGTTGAAGATCACACGCTCGAGCCGCGGCGCCAGCCGGTGCAGCAGCGCGAAGTCGTTCGGCTCGCGGTTGCGGATCGACGCGTCGAGGCTGCCTTCGCGCTCGCAGGCGCCGAGCACGTCCCAGATGCCGATGCGGTGCGCCAGCACGCGCGCGAGCCGCGCCTCGTAAGGCAGCTCGGCGAGCGGCTCGCCGAGCGCGCGGCCGAGGATCGTCCAGAACTGGTTGCGCGGATGCGCATAGTACTGGCCGGCGGCGAGCGAGGCTTCGCTCGGAAAACTGCCGAGGATCAGCGTCTGGACGCGCGCGTCGATGACCGGGGCAAAGCCTTCGAGCCGCGCACCGCGCGCCGGGCTACTTCGCCGCGGCATCCAGCAGCATCCGGTTGAGCCGCTTGACGAAACCGGCAGGATCGTCGAGCTGCCCGCCTTCGGCGAGCACCGCCTGGTCGAGCAGCAGCGCGGCCCAGTCGGCGAGCTTCGCGTCCTCGTACTTGAGCCGCTGCACCAGCGGATGGTGCGGATTGAGCTCGAGGATCGGCTTGGCGACCGGGGCCTTCTGGCCGGCCGCCTTCAGCAGCCGCGCCAGATGCGCGCTCATCGCGTCGCGGTCGACGACGATGCACGCGGGCGAGTCCGTCAGCCGCAGCGTCACGCGCACGTCCTGGACGCGGTCGCCGAGCGCCGACTTGACCTTGCCGACGAGGTCCTTGTACTCGTCGGCGACCTTCTGCTGCTGCTCCTTTTCCTGCGCGTCGGCCAGGTCGCCGAGATCGAGGTCGCCCTTGGCGACCGACACCAGCGGCTTGCCGTCGAACTCGTGCAGGAAGGTCAGCATCCATTCGTCGACGCGGTCCGTGAGCAGCAGCACTTCGACGCCCTTCTTGCGGAAGATCTCCAGGTGCGGGCTCGATTTCGCCGCATCGAGCGTCTCGGCGGTCAGGTAGTAGATCGACTTCTGTCCGGGTTTCATCCGCGCCACGTAGTCGGCGAGCGACACGTTCTGCACGCCTTCGCTCGCGGTCGACGCGAAGCGCAGCAGCTTGGCGATGCGCTCGCGGTTGGCCGGGTCGTCGCCGATGCCCTCCTTCAGTACCTGGCCGAACTCGGACCAGAACTTCGCGTAGTCGTCCTTGCGGTTGTCGGCCAGATCTTCGAGCAGCGACAGCACGCGCTTGGTACAGCCCTCGCGGATCGCCTTGACGTCGCGCGACTCCTGCAGGATCTCGCGGCTGACGTTCAGCGGCAGGTCGCCAGAGTCGACCACACCGCGCACGAAGCGCAGATACGGCGGCAGCAGTTGCTCGGCGTCGTCCATGATGAACACGCGCCGCACGTACAGCTTCAGCCCGTGCCGCTGGTTGCGGTCCCAGATGTCGAACGGCGCGCGCGACGGGATGTACAGCAGCTGGATGTATTCGGTCTTGCCTTCGACGCGGTTGTGCGTCCACGCCAGCGGCTCGGTGAAGTCGTGCGCGACGTGCTGGTAAAAGGACTTGTACTGCTCGTCGGTGATCTCGCTCTTGGCGCGCGTCCACAGCGCGCTCGCCTGGTTGACGGTCTCCCACTCGTCCTTGACGACGTAGTCGTTCTTGTCCTTGTCCCATTCCTCCTTGCGCATCAGGATCGGCGTGGCGATGTGGTCCGAGTACTTGGTCAGGATCGACCGCAGCTTCCAGCTCGAAAGCAGCTCGTCCTCGCCTTCCTTCAGATGCAGGATCACGTCGGTGCCGCGCGACTCGCGGGTTGCGGGCTCGACCGTGAACTCGCCGGTGCCGTCGCTTTCCCACTTGACCGCCTGTTCGGCGGGCAGCCCCGCGCGGCGCGAGATCACCGTGACGCGGTCGGCGACGATGAAGCTCGAATAGAAGCCGACGCCGAACTGGCCGATCAGCTGCGTGTCCTTCTGCTGGTCGCCGGTCAGGCGCGCGAAGAACTCGCGCGTGCCGCTCTTGGCGATCGTTCCGAGATGCTGGATCGCTTCGTCGCGCGACATGCCGATGCCGTTGTCCGACACCGTGATCGTTCGCGCCGCCTTGTCGTAGGCCACGCGGATCGCGAAGTCGGGACCGCCTTCGAGCAGCTCGGGCCTGGCGATCGCCTCGAAGCGCAGCTTGTCGCACGCGTCCGATGCGTTGCTGACCAGCTCGCGCAGGAAGATTTCCTTGTTCGAGTACAGCGAGTGGGTCACGAGGTGAAGAAGCTGCTTCACCTCGGCCTGGAACCCCAGGGTTTCCTTGATCTTGGTGTCGGGTGCGCCCATGCAAGTCCTCCGGTACGGCGGTGGCGCGCGAATTATGGGGGCGCATCCGGCGGCTTCAAGCCCGCGATGCCGGGCGGCGGTACGTCGAACGCACGGGATCGCGAGGGACCGGCCGAGCCATCGGCATCGCTCTGCACCCCGACGAGTGGGTCTGCCTCGTCGCCCTCGCGAAGAGGACCGCGATGGAACGCTCAGACCAGCTCGACCTTCAGCCGCCTGCCGACCGCTCGCGCCGCTCGATGCAGAGTCTGGAGCGTTACCGACTCGTTGTTCGGGTCCAGCAGTCGATCGAGCTGCTGCCGACTCGTGTTCATCCGCACGGCCATCGCCGTCTTCGACAACCCCTGTTTTGCCATCGCCTCGCCGAGTTGATAGGCGATGACCTGCTTGATCGCGGCAGTCGTGACCTCGGCCTCGATACCCTGCTCCGCCAGGAAGTCGGAGAAATTCGACCCGATCCGCAGGTTTTTCCGCTTAGCCATGTTTAAGGACTTCTGTCATGCGCCTTCGCGCCACCAGCAGCGCTTCGCGCGGCGTCTTCTGCGACTTCTTGACGAAGCCGTGTAGCAGCACCATGCGCCCCTCGAACACCGTGAACAGCACACGCGCGATGCGCCCGCCGGTCAACTCGCTACGAATCTCCCACATGCCGTTGCCCAACGCTCGGCAGGTCGGCATGCCGATCGGCCATCCGAACTCGCCTTTGGCGATGTCCGTGCCGACGATCTTTCGATCCTCGCTCGAGAGCTTGAGCAGCCATTCGCGCACCGGTTCGTTGCCCGACGCCGAGCGATAGAACGCCGCGGGAAGTCGCTTCAGATCGACCACTGCAGCGCTTGTACCATTATTGGTACCGACGCGCAAGCCCCGCCCGAGCAAACTACTCCCCGATCTGCTGCAGCAGATACAGCCGCTGGTAGATGCCGCCCGGAATCGCCATCAGCTCGTCGTGCGTGCCCTGCTCGGCGATGCGGCCGCGGTTGAGCACGACGATGCGGTCGGCGGCGCGGATCGTCGACAGCCGGTGCGCGATCGCGATGACCGTGATCTTGCCGCGCAGCTCGGCGAGCGCGGCCTGCACGAGCTGTTCGGTCTCGCTGTCGATGCGCGAGGTCGCCTCGTCGAGGAACAGCACGCGCGGCTGCCCCGCGAGCGCACGCGCCACCGCGATCAACTGCTTCTGCCCCGACGACAGCCTCGCGCCGCCTTCGCCGAGCGGCGTGTCGTAACCCTGCGGCAGTCGCTCGATCACCTCGTGCACGCGTGCGGCGCGCGCGGCCGCCTCGATCGCCGATTGCGGCAGTCCGCGGCCCATGTCGATGTTCTCGCGCGCGCTCGCCGCGAGCAGGAACGGTTCCTGCGGCACCAGCCCGACGTCGGCGCGGAAGTGCTCGTCGCCGATCGTCGCGAGCGGAATGCCGTCGATCTCGATGCGGCCGGCCTGCGGCGTGTAGAAGCGCAACAGCAGCGCGAGCAGCGTCGACTTGCCGCTGCCGGTGTGCCCGACGATACCGACGAACGAACCGGCCGGGATCGCGAGGCTCAAGTCGTGCAGCACCGGCTCGTCGGGGTCGTAGCCGAAGCTCACGTCGCGCAGCTCCACGCGCCCGCTCGAAATCCGCCGCGCATGGGTCACGCGTTCGCTCTCGCCTTCGGCGAGCAGCGCGTTGACGCGCGCCGCGGCGATCACCGACTGCTGCAGCAGCGAGAACTGCATCGTGATCTGGATCAGCGGTTCGACGACACGCGCGATGTACGCGATGAACGCGTACAGCAGCCCGATCTCGATCGCGTCGAGCGGCTGCGTGCCGAACGCCGCGATCACCGCGACGATCAGCAGCACGTTCAGCAGGTCGAGCGCAGGCCGCAGCAGCCACGCATTGGCGCGGATCTCGCCCATGCGTGCGCGGTAGTACGCGTCGTTGGTCGCGCCGAAGCGCTCGCCGAAGCGCCGCGTCGCGCCGGTGGACTGCAGCACGCTCATGCCGGCGATGCTCTCGGCCATCTGCGCATTGATGTCGCTGCGCAGCTCGCGCGAGCGGGTGACCGCGCCCGCGGACAGCCGCTGATAGCCCCAGACGATCGCCACGGTCGCCGGCACCAGCGTCAGCACGATCAGCATCAGCCTCCAGTCGAGCCAGGCCATCGCGACGATCGCGCCGGCGAGGACCGTCAGCCCCTGCAGGATCTCGAACAGCACCTGCACGTAGAGCTGCTTGACCGACTCGGTGTCGTTGGTGATACGGCTGACGAGCTGACCGGTGATCGCGCGGTCGAAGAAGCCGATCGGCAGCCGCAACACGTGCGCGTAGACGCGGCTGCGCAGCCGCCGCACCGACCGCATCGCCAGCCCCGCCAGCCGCACGAGCTGGAAGTAACGCAGCACGCTCGCCGCGCAGCCCGACGCGAGATACCCGCCCAGCAGCAGCGCGATCGCCCACGCATCGAACGACCGCGGCAGCAGATGCGCGTCGATGAAGTGCTTGCCGAAGATCGGGCCGAGCGCCTCCAGCCCGCCGGCCGCCGCGAGCCACACGGTGGCCCACACGAGCTGACGCCTGTCCGGCCGCGCCGCGCGCGCGAGCAGCGCGAACGCCTGCCGCCGCTCGTTCGGCTTGACCGGACGCAGGTCGGGGTGGGCTTCGGCTTCGATCGCGATGGACATGTCCGGATTGCGCTCAGGCGGCGTCGAGGCTCGCCTCCAGTTGCTGGTACTTCCACTGCGCGGCATACCAGCCGCGCGCCGCGACCAGCCCGTCGTGCGTGCCGCGCTCGGTCACGCGGCCGTCGCGGATCACGACGATCTGGTCGGCATCGGCCACCGCGGACAGGCGATGGCTGACGATGATCGCGGCGCGCCCGGCGCGTGCGCCGCGCAGGTGCGCGAGGATGCGCGTCTCGGTGCCGGTGTCCACCGCCGACAGCGCGTCGTCGAGCACCAGCAGCGGCGTGTCGGTCAGCAGCGCTCGCGCGATCGCCACGCGCTGCCGCTGCCCGCCCGACAGCGTGACACCGCGTTCGCCGACCAGCGTGTCGTAGCCGCGCGGGAAACGCAGGATGTCGTCGTGCAGCGCCGCCAGTCGCGCGGCGTTCTCGATCTCGCCGCGCGTCGCGTCGGGCCTGGCGAGCGCGATGTTGTCCGCGATCGTCGCGGAGAACAGGAACGGCTCCTGCGGCACCCACGCGATGGCCGCGCGCAGCGCATCGAGGCGGTACGCGTGCAACGGATGCGCGCCCCAATGGATCGCCCCCGACTGCGGCGCGTAATGCCGCAGCAGCAGGCGGACCACGGTCGACTTGCCGGCGCCGGTCGGCCCCACGATGCCGAGCGTGCGGCCGGGCGCCAGCTCGAAGTCGACGCGTTCGAGTGCGGGACGATGGAGTCGTTCGGAGGACTGCAACGACCGCTCGCCCGGGGGCTGCGCTTCGGGATAAGCAAACGTCACCCCTTCGAACCGGATCGGCCCGTCGTCGAGTTCGGTCACGGTCCCGCAATCGTCGACCGACAGCGGCTCGGCGAGCAGCGGATCGAGTCGCCCCCACGCCGCGCGTCCGCGTTCGATCAGCGACAGCACCCAGCCGGCGGCGAACATCGGCCAGATCAATTGCCCGAGGTACATCGTGAACGCAGTCAAGCTGCCGACGGTCAGCTCGTCGCGCCACACCAGCCAGCCGCCGACGCCGAGCGTGAGCACGGTCGCCACCGTCAGGGTCACACCGACCGCGGGCTCGTACGCCGCCTCCCATTTCTGCGCTTCGAAGCTCGCGTCGGCCGCGGCCTGCGCGCGCTGCGCGAAGTCGTTGCCCGCGTGCGCCTCGAGCCCCAGCGCGCGCAGCGTGCGCACGCCGGTGACGGTCTCCTGCACGTGCTCGTTCAGCGCCGAGAAACGGTCGAGCGACAGCCACCACGCGTCGTGCACGCGGCGCGAGATCACCCAGAACGACGCCGCCATCAGCGGAAACGGCAGCAGCGCCACCGCCGCCAGGCGCCAGTCCACACCCAGCGTCATCATCCCGACCACCAGCACGAGCGTCAGTGTTCCGTCGAAGCCGGCGAGGAACGCTTCGCCGGCGACCATCTCGATCGCATCGACGTCGTTGGTCGCGCGCGCCATCAGATCGCCGGTGCGCTGGCGGTTGAAAAACGGCGGTCCCTGCTGCGCGAGCCGGGCGTACAGCCGCGTGCGCAACTCGACGCCGAGCCGGTACGCCGCGGCGAATAGCTGCAGCCGCCACCCCACGCGCAGGAAATAGATCGCGATGCCCACCGCGACCAGCCACGCCAGCTCGCGCGCGAGCGCGCCGCCGGCGAGTGTGTGCGCGACCAGCCCGTCGACGATGCGCCCGACCTGCAGCGGTACCCACACCGTCAGCACCGCACCGCCGATCAGCATCAGCGCGGAAGCCGCATAAGCGCGCCGGTGCCTGCGCGCGAAGCCGCCGATCAGCCGGGTCAGGGTGACGGTCACGGGGTCCTCGTCGTAGGTCGCCTCCGCGCGTGCCGGGCGTGTGGCCCGACGAGCGGAAGGCCGCGATTGTATGGAGTTCCGCCTCGTTCGCGCGCGGCACTTCGCCTCGATCAAATGCGGCGCTCGCATGCATTGACGCTGCGCCTGCGGCTGCGTAACGTGCCTGCAGCGTCGTCCTGCACACGGCGCGACACTCCCGCATCACGCCCCGGCGCGATGACTTCGACCACCGACACGCGCCCCACCCGATCGCGTGCGCTCGCGCGCGCCGCAGCGCTGCGCGACAGCGCCGACGGGCTGCGGGCCAAGGTCGACTTCCTGTCGTCCGCCGCCGCGTATCCCGAACGCCCCGAGCGCGTCGAGCTGCGCGAGACCCACATGTCGTGGGTCTTCCTCACCGACGGCACGGCCTACAAGCTGAAGAAGCCCGTCGTCTATCCGTACCTGGACTTCAGCACGATCGAGGCGCGCGAGGCGCGCTGCCGCGACGAAGTGCGGCTGAATCGCCGGCTCGCGCCGGACGTGTACCTCGGCGTCGCACGACTGACGCTCGAAGCCGACGGGCGGCTTGCGATCGAAGGCGAAGGCGTCACGGTCGACTGGCTCGTTCGCATGCGCCGGCTGCCCGAGCACCGCACGCTCGAACAACTCATCGTTCGCGGCGAACTCGCCCCCGCGCACGTCGAGCAGATCGCAGAGCTGATCGCGCGGTTCTATCGGGGGCTCGCGCCCGCCGAAGTCGATGCGCAGCGCTACGTCGAGCTGCTGCGCGCCCAGCACGACGCCAACACCGGCCTTCTGCTGCGGCCCGACTTCGCGCTCGACGGCGCGCGCATTGAGCGCATCCTCGCGGCGATCGATCGCTTCTTCGACGCCGACCGCGCCTCGATCGAGGCACGCGCCATCGGCGGCCACGTCGTCGAAGGCCACGGCGACCTGCGCCCCGAGCACGTCTTCGTGCTCGATGAGCCGG
>JBKBSH010000326.1:0-3127 GCA_046291795.1 Burkholderiaceae bacterium
CGCCGACCGCGAGCACACCGGACTTCGCGTCGACTTTCAACCCGTCGCGATAAGCGCGCTCCGCGTCGGCGTGCTTGCCCTGCGCGGCCAGCACGTCGCCTTCGAGCGCGTAGCCTGCGGCCGACTTCGGCTCGCGCGCCTGCAGCGCCTTGGCCTCGCGCAGCGCCTCTTCGTGTCGGCCCGACTGCACGAACGATGCAACCAGGCTACGCACCACGCCGGTATCGCTCGGCGCGAGCCGCTGTGCCCGTCGCAGCGTCTCGATCGCCGCCTCGTACTCCTTGGCGCCGGCCTGAACGCTCGCCAGCCGCACGAGCGGGCGCACCGTTTGCGGCTGCAGATCCGCCGACCTCTTCAACGTCTCGATCGCGTCGCGCGACTGGCCGGCCGCGATCTGCGCTTCGGCCAGGGCGTCGAGCAAGCGCGGCTCCTTGGGCAGCGCCGCGGCTGCATCGCGCGCGGCGGCGAGTGCGGCGGCGGTATCGCGCACACGAAGCTGGAAGCCGATCAGCGCGAGCCGCGCCTCGACCGACTGCGGGTTCGCGGCAACCGCGCGCTGCAGGGTCGCCGCCACGTCGGCCGGCGGGCTGCCCGTCCGCGCGAGTAGATCCGCGAGCGCGACGTAGATCTGCTCGTTCTTCGGGTCCGCGGCGATCATCGCCTCGTAGCGCGCCTTCGCAGCGCCCGGCTTTTTCTCGACGAGATCGAGGCCGGCCAGTCCCTGCGCCGCGGGTAGATACGACGGCCGCAACGCCAGCGCCTTCTCAAAACTGCGCCGCGCCGCTGCGCTGTCCTTGCGCGCGGCGTGTACGACGCCAAGCACGTGGTGCGACAGCGGGTTGTCCGGCTGTTTCTTTTCGAGGGTGCGGGCCGCTTCGAGCGCGCGGGCGGTACGACCCGCGCGCAGGTGACCGACGATCAGCACGAGGTCTGCCTGATACTGGCCGGCGTCCAGTTCGGACGCCGCCTCCAACTCGCGGATCCCGGCTTCGGTCCGGCCCGTCGCGAGCGCGATCTGCCCGAGCCGCGTGCGCGCGGCGACCTGCTGCGCGTCGGACGACGCGGCGGAAGTAAAGTAGCTTGCTGCCTGCTTCAGGTCTCCGTTGGCCAGATACGTCTCTCCGGCGAGCATCAGCACCTGCGGATCGCCGGCGCCGGCGTGTTGAACGAGCGGCTGCAGCGCTTCGATCGCCTTGCCCGGCTGGCCGGCACGAAGCAGCGCGCCGACCAGCATCCGCTGTGCCCCGAGGTGCTCGGGCGCGCGACTGATCGCCTTTCGCAGATACGCCTCGGCCGCGAGCGGCTGGTTGGCGCGCAGTTCGACCGCGCCGGCGAGCACGAGGCTGGGCACGTGTTCGGGGGCGTACTTGAGCACCTGCAGCACCTGGTCGCGCGCGCGCGCCACGTCGCCTTTGCGCAACGCGAGCAGTCCCTCGAAGTAGTTGATGCGTAGATCGCCGCGCGCGTACTTGCGCGCCTCGCCGATCTGCGCGGCGGCGCCGTCGAAGTCGCGTGCATCGATCAGTTGCGATATCACCGCGAAGCGCGCGGGCAGGTGACCCGGATCCGCGTCGAGCGCCCGCCGCAACTCCGCGCGTGCGGCGTCGGCTTCGCCTCGCACAGACAGCAGCCCGGCCTTCAACAGGTAGGCGTCGGCAATCTTCCGATCGGCCGCCTTGACCTCGTCGACGATCGCGATGGCCTCGTCGAGGCGCCCGTCGAGCGCGGCGAGCCGCGCCTGACCCAAGCGCGCGGGCGCGAATCCCGGCTTGACGGAAAGCGCCTTTGCGTATGCGTCTGCAGCCTCCTGCCGCCGGCCGAGCCGGACGAACGCGTCGCCCAGCCAGGCACGGAACACCGCGTCGGCATCGCGATCGTCTAGCTGACGCGAAGAAAAGTCCTGCACGAGTTTGGCGGCTTCACCCTGCTCCATCAGCGCGCGCGCGAGCAGCGGAAGCACGGCCTCCGGTGGCTGCTTGTATTCCAGCGCGCGCCGCAGTTCCTTTTCGGCGGACACGGGATCGCGCGTTTCGAGCAACGCGCGGCCGAGCAGCAGGCGCGCTTCACCGTTGCCCGGCGCCTCCTGCAGCGCGTTCTTCAACTGGATGACTGCCGCGTTGTATTCGCCGCGCGCCAGATAGTCCTTGGCCGAAGCGACGAGCTTCTCGGGGCTGTCCTTGAGGCAGCCGGCGAGCGCGAACGCGACGACGAGCAGCGTCAGTACGCGCGTGAAGCCAGCGCGCAGCGAAGCGCAGGCGCGGTGGTCGCGCTCGGCGTCACCGGCAGATCGCCCGCGCGCTGCGCACGCCGCCGCCTCTTTGAATGGGCGCTGCCCGACGCCCCCTCTTCGTAAAGGGGGGCCGACGTGGATTTCGATCGCCCGAGGCCCGACGGAATCCTTCAATCCGCTCATTTCAATCCGAACCGATGCAGCAGGTCGTAAAGGGTCGGCCGGCTGACGCCAAGCAGCTCCGCGGCCTTGCTCAGATTGCCGTCGACCCGCGCGAGCGCGCGCAGCACGGCGCCGCGCTCGGCGTCGTCGCGCACGGCGCGCAGGTTCAGTTCGTCGGTCTCGCCCTTGACCTCGATGTCCAGATCCGCGGCGCGGATCGACGATCCGTCGGCCATGATCACGGCGCGCTTGATCACGTTTTCCAGCTCGCGCACGTTGCCGGGCCAGCCGTGCCGCTCGATCGCCTCGATCGCGTCGGGCGCGAGCTTCATCGATCCGCGCTTGTGCTCGGCGGCGTAACGCTGAACGAACGCGTGCGCGAGCAGCGCCGCATCGCCCTTGCGCTGGCGCAGCGGCGGTACATTGATGACGATCTCCGCCAGCCGGTAGAACAGGTCCTCGCGGACCCTGCCCTCGGCGATCAACGCCTTGAGATTCTGGTGCGTGGCGCACACGACACGCACGTCCACCGGTATCTCAGCGCGCCCGCCGAGCCGCTCGATCGACCGCTCCTGCAGAAAGCGCAGTAGCTTGGCCTGCAACGCCGTCGGCAGATCGCCGATTTCGTCCAGAAACAGCGTGCCACGGTGCGCGGTTTCGATCTTGCCGGGCGTCTGCTTGACTGCGCCGGTGAAGGCGCCCTTCTCGAAGCCGAACAGCTCGCTTTCGAGCAGC
>JBKBSH010000327.1:0-1377 GCA_046291795.1 Burkholderiaceae bacterium
GGTACAGCAGCTCGCGCGGCAGTCCCGTCGCCCTGGCGGCGACCGCAGCGGCGCGCGCCGCGGGCAGCGCCTCGGCGAGCGCTGCGAGCCAGCGACGCGTCGTCTCGTCGAGCTCGGCGCGGATCTCGCTCCCGGACTCGATCCGCGGCGCGTCGATCACGATTACGTACTCGCCGCGCGGCTCGTGCCGTTCGGCCCACGCGGGCAGATCGCGCGCGGCGAGCGCGACGATCGTCTCGAACTTCTTGGTCAGCTCGCGCGCGACGACGACCCTGCGCTGCGGGTCGAGCGCGGCGGCCAGTTCGCGCGCGGTGTCGGCGAAGCGGTGCGGCGCCTCGAACAGCACGCAGGCCGCTGCGTCGGCGCCGAGCGCGCGCAGGCGTTGCGCGTCGTGCGGCTTGCGATGCGTGGCGATCACGCGCGCGCCGTCGGCCGCATACTGCCGGGCGAACTCGTGGCCGATCCCGCGCGATGCCCCGACGACGAGGACGGTCGACATGTTCGGGCGGCGGGCCGCTGATCACGCGGATCAAAGCGTCGCCCCGGCGCCGGCCGGGGCGACGGTCGCCGCGCTTACAGCATCTCCAGCGCCAGCGCGGTGGCCTCGCCGCCGCCGATGCACAGCGCGGCGATGCCGCGCTTGCCGCCGGTCTTCTTCAGCGCCCCCAGCAGCGTGACGACGATGCGCGCGCCCGAGGCGCCGATCGGATGCCCGAGCGCGCACGCCCCGCCGTGGATGTTGATTCTCTCGTGCGGGATCTTGTGCTCGCGCATCGCGGCCATCGTCACCGCCGCGAAGGCTTCGTTGACCTCCCACAGGTCGACCTGCGTGGCGGCCCAACCGGTCTTCTTCAGCACCTTGTCGATTGCGCCGACCGGCGCCGTGGTGAACCACTCCGGCGCCTGCGCGTGCACCGCGTGCGCGACGATCTTCGCGATCGGCTTGCAGCCGAGCTTGCCGGCGGTCGACGCCCGCATCATGACCAGCGCGGCGGCGCCGTCGGAGATCGACGAGGCGTTGGCCGCGGTGATCGTTCCGTCCTTCTTGAACGCGGGTTTGAGCTGCGGGATCTTGTCGAGCTTGGCCTTGAAAGGCTGCTCGTCCTTGTCGATCCTGACCTCGCCGGCCTTGCCCGGCACCGCCACCGGCGCGATCTCCCATGCGAAGCTGCCGTCGGTATTGGCCTTGAGCGCGCGTTCGGTCGAGGCGATCGCGAAGCGGTCCTGCTCCTCGCGCGAGAACTGGTATTTGGCCACGCACTGCTCGGCGAAGACACCCATCGCCTTGCCGCGCTCGTAAGCGTCTTCCAGGCCGTCGAGCGCCATGTGGTCGTAGGTCGTCACGGCGCCGTAGCGATAGCCCTTGCGCGCGCCGAC
>JBKBSH010000327.1:1387-3119 GCA_046291795.1 Burkholderiaceae bacterium
GCGTCTTCCAGGCCGTCGAGCGCCATGTGGTCGTAGGTCGTCACGGCGCCGTAGCGATAGCCCTTGCGCGCGCCGACCAGCAGGTGCGGCGCGTTGGTCATGCTCTCCATGCCGCCGGCGACGATCACGTTGGCCGATCCGGCGGCGAGCATGTCGTGCGCGAACATCATCGCGCGCATGCCCGAGCCGCACATCTTGGACAGCGTCACCGCGCCGGCCGAATGCGGCAGCCCCGCGAGCAGCGTGGCCTGCCGCGCCGGCGCCTGTCCCTGGCCGGCCATCAGGCAGTTGCCGAACAGCACTTCGTCGACGGCTTCGCCCTTGATTCCGGCGCGTTCGACCGCGGCCTTGATCGCGACCGCGCCGAGTTGATACGCCTGCAGCGAAGCGAAGTCGCCGAGCAGGCCGCCGATCGGCGTGCGCGCGGCGGAAACGATGACGATGGGATCGTTCATGGTGGCTCTCCTGCGTCAATGAAGCGGTTGGATCGGGACCCGGTGCAGCGTCTCAGGTGTTTGCGTTGCGGTCGCGCGGACCATAGCGGTTGACGAAACGCTTGGACTCCGGATACGGGAAAACATCCTCAAGATACCCCTGCCGGATGCGCTCCTTGCGGCTTTCCCAGAACTCGGGTGTGAGCAGGTCGGCGTGGTGCTTCAGGAACGCCGCGCGGATGCGCGGATCGCCGAGCAGGAAAGGCGCCCATTGCTCGGGGAACACGTCGTGCTTGCCGACGTGGTACCAAGGCTGGTCGGACAACTCGTCTTCCTCGGTCATCGCCTTCGGGACGCGGCGGAAGTTCGTGTCCGTCATGTACTCGATCTCGTCGTAGTCGTAGAAGACCACGCGTTCGAGCCGGGTGACGCCGAAGTTCTTGAACAGCATGTCGCCCGGGAAGATGTTCGCCGCCGCCAGATCCTTGATCGCCTGGCCGTACTCGCGGATCGCGTGGTCGACCTCGGCGTCGGTCGCGTGCTGCAGATAGATGTTCAGCGGCGTCATGCGCCGCTCGATGTAGACGTGCTTGATCAGCACGGTGTCGTCGCTCAGTTCGATCTGGCTCGGGCAGTACGCGAGCAGCTCCTGCAGCAGCTCGGGCGAGAAGCGCGCGCGAGGCAGCGTGACGAGCGAGTATTCCCACGTGTCGGCCATGCGGCCGACGCGGTCGTGCATCTTCACGAGCCGGTACTTCGCCATGATCTGCTCGGCGTCCGTTTCCTTCGGATACGGGATCACGTCCTTGATCATCTTGAACACGTACGGATACGACGGCAGCGTGAAAACGACCATCACCAGGCCCTTGATGCCGGGGGCGATCACGAACTTGTCGCTCGAGTGCCTCAGGTGATGCAGGAAGTCCCGGTAAAAGAGCGTCTTGCCCTGCTTCTGCAGCCCGACCATCGTGTACAGCTCGGACGCCTGCTTGTGCGGCAGGATCGAGCGCAGGAACTCGACGTACGCGCTCGGCGCCTCCATGTCGACCAGGAAGTACGCGCGCGTGAACGAGAACAGGGTCGCGATGTGGTCGACCGACGTCAGTACCGTGTCGATGTAGATCTGCCCGCGTTCGTTGCGCAGGATCGGCACCGCGAACGGCGTCACCCGCGTGCCGTTGATCACGCGGCCGATGATGTACGCCCCCTTGTTGCGGTAAAACAGGCTCGACAGCACCTGGATCTGCAGATCCGGCTCCGCATGGAAAGGCCGCGTCAGCGCATGCGGAGCACGCCCT
>JBKBSH010000328.1:0-3117 GCA_046291795.1 Burkholderiaceae bacterium
GGCGCGAAACGCGGCGGCCACCGCCGCACCGATGGCAGGATCCTCGCGAGAAAACAGCGTGCCCCGGGCGAGCACCGTGACCCGGCTGCCGAGCCGCGCATACGCCTGCGCCAGCTCCGCGGCCACGGCCGAGGAGCCGATCACCGCAAGCCGCGGCGGGATCTCGTCGGCCGTCAGCGCCTCGGTCGAGGTCCAGAACGGTGTGTCGGCCAGCCCCGCGATCGGCGGTACCGCGGCTGCCGCGCCGGTGGCGATCAGGCAGCGGTCGAAAGCCACGCGCGTCGTCGCGCCCTGGCGCGTGCGCACTTCGAGCGTGTGCGCATCGGCGAAGCGCGCCTCGCCGCGCAGCACGGTGATCGCTGTATTGGCGGCGAGGATGTTCTCGTACTTCGCCTGCCGCAGCGCGTCGACCAGCCCCTGCTGCTGCGCGAGCAGCTTGCGCCGGTCGATCGTGGGCGAAACCGCGGACAGACCCGCGTCGAAGGGACTCTGCCTCCGCAGGTGCGCGATGTGCGCGGCGCGCAGCATGACTTTCGACGGCACGCAGCCGACATTCACGCAGGTGCCGCCGATCGTGCCGCGTTCGATCAGCGTGACGCGCGCGCCGCGTTCGACCGCCTTCAGCGCCGCGGCCATCGCCGCCCCGCCGCTGCCGATCACGGCCACGTGCAGGCGAACGTCGTGCGCCGTGGCCGTCGCGCTGCCGTCGGCTTGCACGGCGCGTGCGGCGTCCGAGTACCCGTCGACGCGGGCACGGTAGCCGAGCGCGCCGACCGCGCGCACCAGGGTATCGACCGACGTGCGGCCGTCGGACCGCACCTCGGCACGGCCGAGCGGAAACGACACGCGCACGTCGCGCACGCCGGGCACTCGTCGCAGTGCGGCATCGACGTGCTCGGCGCACGACGTGCAGGTCATGCCGTCGATGCGTAGCGCGATCATCGCGCCCTCACTTCGCACAGTTCGCGCCGTCGGTCGCGCAGACGGCCGCTCGCCGCCGGCGCCACAGCGCGTAGACGGTGATGCCGGCGAAGATCGCCAGCGCCGGCAGCAGCACGTAGTCGAGGTAACCGATCAACGCGGCCAGCCCGACGGCGCCGAACAGCAGCAGCAGCACGGGCGTGAAGCAGCACAGCGCGGCGATGACCGTCCCGACCACACCAACCCTGAGCAGACGGTCGGGATCGGCCGCCATCACTTCTTCTCCCGCGCCGGATAACCGGCATCGGCGCTCGCCTTGGCGATCGCCTGCACGTCGGTCTTGGCGTCGTCGAACCTCACCACGGCTTCGCGCTTGTCGTAGCTGACCTCGACCTTGGTCACACCGTCGACCTTCGACATGGCCTTCTTGACCGTGATCGGGCAGGCGGCGCAGGTCATGTTGTCCACCACCAAGGTGGCGGTGCGCTCGGCCGCGGCCGCGCCGCCGGCCGCGGCAAGCAACGCCATCGAAACCAACAGGCTCTTCATCGCGGGACTCCGAACTCAGTAGAACCAAGGTGCGACGTAGGGAAACGCGATCGCCGCGGCCACCAGCAGTGCGACGACCCAGAACAGGACGCGATAGCTGGTGCGTACGCGCGGGATCGCGCACATCTCGCCCGGCTTGCAGTCGGCGGCCGGCCGATAGATGCGCCGCCAGGCCAGCGCCAGCGCGACGAGCGCCGCGCCGATGAAAAACGGCCGGTACGGCTCCAGCAGCGTCAGATTGCCGATCCATGCGCCGCTTGCCCCGAGCATCACCAGCACCAGCGGCCCGACACAGCAGGCCGACGCGAGGATGGCGGCAATGCCGCCCGCGGCCAGTGCCGCGCGCCCGCTCGGCGCCTCGGGCCTGGCCTCGGTGCGCGCCGCGGAAACCGAAGAAGCGTTCATCGGAGCCGATCCCTTCTGCGATGATCGAAGCGGTACAGTAGGTCCGTACCCGTGTACGGAGTCAAGTGCGATGTCCGAGTTGCCGGAAAACCTGACGATCGGCGCGGTCGCCCGGGCCGCAGGTGTCAACGTGGAGACGATCCGCTTCTACCAGCGGCGCGGCCTGCTCGCGCAGCCGCAGCGCCGCTACGGCAGCGTGCGGCGGTACGCCGCGGGCGACGTGGCGCGGGTGCGCTTCATCAAGTCCGCGCAACGCCTCGGTTTCAGCCTCGACGAGATCGCCGACTTGCTGCGGCTCGACGACGGCGCGCATTGCGACGAGGCGCGCGCGATCGCGCAGCGCAGGCTCGCGGACGTGCGCGAGCGTCGCCTCGATCTGCAGCGCATCGAGCAGGCGCTCGGCGCGCTCGTCGCGCGCTGCTGCGAGACGGACGGCAAAGTCGCCTGCCCGCTGATCGCGTCGCTGCAGCGGCGCGCCGAAGGCAACCCGTCGCGCCCCGCGCGTCGCACGACCTCCCGGAGCGAACCCTGAAAAACCGGCTCGCGCTCGAACGCCGCCAGGTCTGGGTGTACCTGGCGGCCATCGTCGCGGGGCTCGCCGTGGGCGCGGCGCTGCCCGCGGCGGCACCGGTGTTCGAGCGGCTGCTGTGGCCGGCGCTTGCGCTGCTGCTGTATGCGACGTTCGTGCAGGTGCCGCTGCTGCACCTGCGCGAGGCGGCGCGCGACCATCGATTCGTCGCCGCGGTGCTGCTCGGCAACTTCGTGCTGGTGCCGGCGTGCGTGTGGCTGCTGCTCGCGTGGCTGCCGGCCGATCCTGCGCTGCGGCTCGGCGTGCTGCTGGTGCTGCTGGTGCCGTGCACGGACTGGTTCATCACGTTCACGCAACTGGGCGGCGGCGACACGCCGCGCGCGATCGCGGTCACGCCGCTGAACCTGCTGCTGCAGTTGTTGCTGCTGCCGCTGTACGCGTGGCTGATGCTGGACGAGACGATCGGCACTGCGCTCGACCCGGCGCGCGCATTCGCGCCCGCGGCCGCGCTGATCGGATTGCCGTTGGCGGCGGCTGCGGCGAGCGAACGCTGGCTCGAGGCCCGCCCGCAGCGGGTTCGCTGGCGCGAGCGGCTGGCGTGGGCGCCGGTGCCGCTGCTCGCGCTCGTGGTCTTCCTGATCGCCGGCGCGCAGTTCGACGCGGTGCGAGCGAGCGGGCGCTCGATGCTCGCGACCTTGCCGGTGTTCGTCGCC
>JBKBSH010000329.1:0-3117 GCA_046291795.1 Burkholderiaceae bacterium
GGCGGTGGAAGCCGCGCGCGCTGGTGAGCAGGGGCGGGGTTTTGCGGTGGTTGCCGGCGAGGTGCGCAATCTCGCGCAACGCAGCGCGCAGGCCGCGCGCGAGATCAAGAGCCTGATCGGCGCCAGCGTCGAGCAGGTCGAAGCCGGATCCAGGCAAGTGGCCGAAGCCGGGCGCACGATGGACGACATCGTCGTGCAGGTGAAGCGCGTGACCGACCTGATCGGCGAGATCACCAGCGCCACGCTGGAGCAGTCCGGCGGCATCAGCCAGGTCAACCAGGCGGTCAACCAGCTCGATCGGATGACGCAGCAGAACGCGGCGCTGGTCGAGCAGAGCGCGGCGGCGGCGCAGAGCCTGCGCGAGCAGGCCGACCGGCTGGCCGAAGCGGTGGCGATCTTCAAGCTCAGTCAGCGCGAAACGCGCGCGACGATCGAGCGGGCGCAGGCGAGCAGCCGTGCCGCCGCAGCGCCGGTGCCCAAGCGCGCCGGCGCCGGGCCGACGGCGCGGCCTGCGTCGTCGGCCGCGCAAGCCGCGCCGGCGCCCAAGCCCGCCGCCGACGGCGACGGTTGGGAAGAGTTTTAGTTTCGAAGCGTCCAACTGAACTGCTGGTACTCAGATGCGAGACAACGGACCCGTTACGCAACGCGAGCACGACTACGACGCCGCTCAGATGCTGGTTTCGATGACAGACCTGAAAGGCCGCATCACGTATGCAAACGACGCGTTCGTCGCCGTCAGCGGGTTCGAGCGCGAAGAACTGCTCGGCAAAGCGCACAACGTCGTGCGGCACCCGGACATGCCGCCGGCGGCCTTCAAGGACCTGTGGGATACCCTGCAGGCGGGGCGCCCTTGGACCGCGCTGGTGAAGAACCGTCGCAAGAATGGAGACCATTACTGGGTGCGCGCCAACGTCACGCCGGTGTGCGAGGACGGGCGCACGATCGGTTACCTGTCGGTGCGGGTCAAGCCGGCGCGCGGGGAAATCGAAGCGGCCGAGCATCTGTACCGAGGGATGCGTGAAGGCACATTGCGCGGCGTGCGTCTCGTCGAGGGCCGGTTGGTACCCACCGGGCTGGCCAGCACGTGGTACCGGGTGCGCGCGATGACCGTCAGCACGCGCTTGGCCGCGGCGCTGGCGGCCTGCGCGCTTGCGCCAGGGATGGTCTGGCTGCTGGGTGCGCCTTCGTGGCTGCAGGGGCTGGTCGGCTGCAGCGTGGCGGTGCTGGCGTGGTGGTGGCTGCACACGCAGGTGGCACGGCCGCTTGCCGGGATCCTGCCGATGGTGCAGCGGCTGGCCAGCGGCGACCTGCGCGTGCGCCTGGCACCGGGCGGCGTCGATGGCGGACGGGTCGACGAGTTTTCCGACATCTACCGCGCGATCACGCAAATGGCCGTCAACATCGGTGCCACGGTGCAGGACGTGGTGCGGCAGGTGCAGGAAGCTCAAGTGGCCGTGGCGCAGATCGCCGCCGGCAACCAGGACCTGTCTGCGCGCACCGAATCCAACGCCGCGAGCCTGCAGCAGACCGCTGCATCGATGGAGCAGATGACGGCCACCACGCGCAACGCGGCCGAGGCCGCGCGCGACGCGGCGCAGCGCGCGAGCGAAGTCGACGCCGCAGCGCGCCATGTCGGCGCCGCCGTCTCCGATCTGGACGGCGCGATGCGCGAGATCGCCGACGTCAGCCGCCGCATCAAGGAGATCGTCGGCGCGATCGACGGCATCGCCTTCCAGACCAACATCCTGGCGTTGAACGCCGCGGTGGAAGCGGCGCGCGCCGGCGAATCGGGCCGCGGCTTCGCGGTGGTCGCCGCCGAGGTCCGACAACTGGCCAATCGCGCCGGTGCGGCGGCGCGCGACATCCAGTCGCTGATCGGCGACAGCGCGCAACGGGTGCAGCGCGGCGCGCAGGCAGCCACGGGCGCGTACGAGCGCACCCAGGGGCTGCTCGAACAACTGCAGCAGGTCAGCGCCGCGATGGCGCACATCCGCGTCATGACCGAGGAGCAGGCCTCCGGCATCGGGCAGGTCAACGACGCGGTGACGTCGCTCGACAAGAACACGCAGCAGAACGCGGCGATGGTCGAGCAGGTGGCGGCGGCCTCGGCCAGCCTGCGCGAACTGGCGCAGAAGCTGTCGAGCGCCGTTGCGGTGTTCCGCGTGGAAGGCGGCGTGGCGGCCAACGACGCCTTTGCGCGGCCGCGGCCATCGTCTCGCGACGAGTCAGCCGCATGAATCGACCGGGGACCGTACCGCGCCTGGTGTTGCGCGCCGGCACGAAGGAGGATCCGAGATGAGCATTCGCGCACGTTTACTGCTGTTGATCGGCGGCGCTGCGCTGCTGGTGGCGCTGACGACGATCGCCGGGCTCCTAGGCATCCGCGCCACCGAGCGCGGGCTGAAGTCGGTCTACGAAGACCGGGTCGTTCCGCTGCGGCTGCTGAAGGCAGTTTCGGACCTGTACGCCGTGGATCTGGTGGACAACGCGCACAAGGTGCGCGACGGCGCGACGAGCTGGGACGAGGGTGTCGCGCGCATTCGCAGCGCACGCGAGGCGATCGCCCGTCGCTGGGCCGAGTACGCTGACACGTCGATGACGGACGAAGAAAAAAGGCTGGCGGCGCAGGCCAAGGCACGAATGGCGGACGCCGATCGCGCCGTGGAACGGATGCTGCAGATCATGCAGTCGCGCGACGGCGGTGCACTGCGCGAATTCGCGGCAGCGCGGCTGTATCCGGCGATCGACCCGGTCACCGACGCCATCAACGGGCTGGCCGAGTTGCAATTGAAGGTCGCGCAACACGAATACGAGGCCGCCGAGACCCGCTATCGGACGCTGCTGACCGCACTGCCGTTGGCGGTGGCCGCGGTGCTCGTGCTCGGGGCGCTGTTTGCCGTTGCAAGCTATCGCTCGATCAGCCGGTCGATCGACGAGGCGGTGCGCGTTGCCGACGCGGTTGGCGCCGGAGACCTGGACGTCGTCGCGGCAAGCGGCGGCAACGACGAGATGACCCGCCTGCGAAACGCGTTGGCGGTGATGGTGCAGAAGCTGCGCGGGGTGATGACGGCCGTGCGGACGAGTGCGGATTCGGTTGCCACCGCCTCCGGCGAGATC
>JBKBSH010000330.1:0-3113 GCA_046291795.1 Burkholderiaceae bacterium
AAGCTTCACCTCGGCATCGCGCTCGTGCGCGCCGGGCAAAAAGGGCGCGCGGCGCAGGTGCTCAAGACCGTGGGCGGCACCGACGGCACCGCCGATCTGGCGCGGTTGTGGATGAGGGTGCCGTGACGAGCCGAGCGTGGTGAACCCGGAATAGGCGCTGGAACATCGCGCCGAACTCGCCGAGGACTGGAACCTGGGCGGCGCACGCCTGCTCAGCGGCGCGTGCGCCGGGCCGCGGCAGACCCGTGCACGGACCCGTAGGCAGCTTTCAATGCGGCCGATAAGGCCGCGAAATCCTGGCGCAGACGCTTGGCCACGACGGCGTTGCCCGCAGCCAGCGCAAGCGCCGCCGTGCCGCGCTCGACGAGATCGAGCAACGCAAGATGTTCGTCGCGCAGATACGGTGCAGCGAGCGCTGCATCGAACCTGCGCTTTCCGCGCGCCGCGATCGCGGCGATGCGCAGCAGATCTTTGGCGTCTTTCTCTCCTTTGGCGCTCGCACGCCGGTCACGCAGGGCTTCGAGCTTGAGTACCGACAGATGCTCCAGGCTCGCGACCCGAATCCCGTCGTACACGACCGCATGCGCGCTGACCGCGTCGTAGGGGACGATCAGCGCGGATTGCCGCTCCGTGTAGATATCGAACTCGAAACCGTCCTTGATCAGTTGGTGTTTGTGCAAACGGCGATTCGGCGTCACCTCCTCGAGGTCTCGCAGATCCGCCATGTCGGCGAGCGAGATGTAGAAATCGGCGTCGTGCGTCGCTTCCGCAAACGGCGCGGTCGCCGGCAGATTGATGGCGTGCAGATAGACGGCTACGCCGCCGATGAAGACGATCCCCTCGGGCGCGATCTGCGCGATCTGCGCACAAATCGACAACAGGCGTTTGAATTCGGCATCGTTCACGGCAGCCACCGTCCGCAAGCCCCCGCGGCAGAATTTACGTTACACTCACAACAATGGCAATCGAGCTCTTTCTTCCGCTGCCGCGCTTCGTGCCCGCGCTCAGCCGCGCGCGCGCGCTGACTTTGCGCGAGGTCTGCGAACGCGCCGGCGTACCGTGCCGCGCCAGCGGCGCGTGGACGCAGCGGCCGATTCGCATTCTGGCGCGCGGCAACGGTCTGTCCGTGGTCGCCGAGCCCGGCAGTTGGGGCGCCGTGCAGATCGAGGTGCCGCGCGGAACCTCGGAGCGCACGGCGGCGCGGCTCGCGCTCGGCATCCTCGCCTACGGCTTGCTGGACCGCGTGGCCCGCGAAAGCATCCGCGGCGCGCCTTGGGCAAAGCCGCCTGCGCCGCGCGGCCGGCCGCGAACCGGCACCGCGCTCAATGTCAGAGAGCGGCAGCGCCGCCTGCGCGCCCGGGCGCGTCCCCTCGAACGAAGGGCGCGCCGTCAACGCCTGGCTGCGCGGCAAAACTGACCGCGCACTCGAAAAGCACCGCAGGCGCGGGCACAGGACAATGTGCCACGCGACACGGCCACTCACCGCACCGGCGAAGCGCCGCAGGCCCTTGCGGCCGCCGAAGCCGAAGCAGTGACCGCCAAGGACGGCGCAGCGCTCGTGCGAATCGGACTCGCCTACAGCGCGCTCGGACAGCACGACAAGGCGATCGCGCTGATCGAGCAGGGCATCGCCCGCGGCGGGCTGAAGCGCCCGCACGACGCCAAGCTTCACCTCGGCATCGCGCTCGTGCGCATCGGGCTCGCCTACAGCGCGCTCGGACAGCACGACAAGGGCATTCGGACGCTCGAGATTCCGGAGGGCCAGATGCCGCGGCGCGCACTGGCGCTCGTTCTGGAATGGGCACAGGAACATCGCGCCGAACTCTTCGAGGACTGGGAGCTATGCTCACGCAACCAGCCACCGAAGAAGGATCCGTCCCTTGGCATAACGCCGCCTCTGATCCCGCAAATGCCTTGGCGTGTTGCGCAAACCGAGGTGCTGCCCGGCTTCCGGCTGCGCGTGCGCTTCATCGACGGGAAACCGAAGGCACGGTGGACATGAGCGCGCTCGTGCGTTCGCCTGCGGCCGGCGTATTTGCTCAGTTGGCCGACCCCGATCGAGTTGCCCAGGCGTTCGTTCTTCGAGGTGCGGTGACATGGCCTGGAGAAATCGACCTCGCGCCCGATGCGATGTGCGCAGAAATCAAGAGGAGGGGCTGCTGGGTGCTCGAGTAAGACGTCTGGCAGCCGCCTTTCCAATCGGCAATCAGCGCGCCGGCGATGCGCCGGCGATGTCGAGGAACGCCGCAGCACCCGCAGTAGCGCGGAGCAGCGCAGCGACGGGCGGGCGGTCGCCCATCGTCGATGAGGCAGGCGATGCCGGTTCGTTGACTGCCCGTTTAGACCGGTTCAGACTTGTTTGTGAGGAGCAACCGCGATGGCCGAAATCCGCGCATACGAGGCGAAGACGCATCTGTCCGAGCTGCTGGAAAGAGTGCAAAAGGGTGAAAGCTTCACGATCACGAAGCATGGCCGGCCCGTCGCCGAGTTGCGCCCGTATTCGGGTCAGGATCCCGAGCGGACCCGTCGTGCGGTTGCGCAGATGCGCGCCGCGCGCCAGGCGCTCGCCCGACGCGGGGTGTCATTGCGGCGGATTCTGAAACGCGGCGAATCACTGCGTGACTTTTCTCACGAAGGCCACCGGGTCTGATGGCGTTCGTGCTCGACAGCTCGGTTGCGCTGGCGTGGCTGCTGCCTGACGAAGGGAGTGAGGCGGTCGACAAACTGGCCGACCAGATCGAGGCCGAGACCATCGTCGTCCCGGCCGTGTGGCGTCTCGAGGTCGGGAATGCGCTGCTGACCGCGCTGCGGCGTGAGCGCCTGGCGCGAAAGGATGTCGAGCGACTGCTCGCGCTCGTTGCCGCGTTGCCGGTAGAGCAGGACCTCCCCCTTGACGATGCCGCCTATGCGAGAGTCATGGCGATCGCCCAACGGTTTGGACTGACGTCGTACGACGCCGCTTACCTGGAGCTTGCGAAACGGCGGGGCGTTGCGCTTGCCACGCTCGACGCTCGCCTGCGGCAGGCGTCCGCAAAGGCCGGTGTGGCCGTGATGCCGTAGCGAGCCCCGAAGAGCAGCGGCGCCAGCACCGCGACCACCGCGTCAGCGGTCGA
>JBKBSH010000331.1:0-3097 GCA_046291795.1 Burkholderiaceae bacterium
CCACCCCCGTGCTGCACCCGGGTTTCGGCGAGGATCTCGCCAACCGCGTCGTCTTCCTCGCCGGCGAGCGCGTGCAGAGTGCGGAGATCGCGTTGACGCCGGCCGATCTCGGCCCGCTGACGGTGACGATCGAGATGCGCGGCCACGAAGCGCAACTGTTTTTCGGTGCCGCGCACGCGGCCACACGCGCAGCGATCGAGGATGCGCTGCCGCGGCTGCGCGAGATGTTCGCCGGCAGCGGGCTGCAGCTGGCGGATGCGCAGGTCGGCGATCACGGCCGGCGCGAATTCGCACGTTCCCGGCGTAACGCGGGCGAGCCGATGCGCGCCATCGCCAGCATCGGCGTCGTGCCCGATCCGCGCTCGGCGCGGCCGGCACGCCCGGACCGGCTGATCGACGTGATCGTTTGAACCCCCGGTTCGGCGGCCCGCGGTTCACGCACGCGCGGCGGACGACACGCGCAGCGACCTGACGGATCCTCGGTCTTGAGTCGGCGTTCCGGCCTCCCGATTCCGGCCGTTTATCGCCGGATCGCGCCCCCTCAAGCGCCCAAATAATCGTGCCGATAACGTCGCCCGCCTGCGCGGACGACGCACGCGAAGCGGATTCGACACGGAGTGCGCAATGGCCGACAAGGACGCCAAGGCGGAAGACACCGCGGCCCCCACGAAAAGCAAGTCCAAGCTGATTTTGATCGTCGGCGTGGGCGCCACGCTGCTCGTCGCGGGTGGCGGCGCCGCCGCCTATCTGCTGCTGGGCAAGAAGGACGCCGCGCATGCGGCCGAGCAGAAGACACCGCCGAAGAAGGCGCCGGTGTTCGTCGATCTCGAATCCTTCACCGTCAACCTGCGCGACGAGGACGACGACCGTTTCATGCAGGTCAAGCTCGTCGCGGAGATGCGCGACAGCGCCGCCGGCGAAGTGCTGAAGAACATGATGCCGGCCGTCCGCAGCGAGATCCTGCTGCTGCTCGGCTCCAAGCGCTCGACCGATCTCGCCACGCGAGAAGGCAAGGAAAGGCTCGCGCAGGAGATCATCGCCGCGGCCAACAAGGCGCTCGAGCGCACGAGCGCCGAAAAGGGCGTCGAGGCCGTGAACTTCACGCACCTGATCATTCAATGACCCAGCGCCATCGGCGGTGAGAACGGCGAGGCCATGACGGACCGGTTTCTGTCGCAGGACGAAGTCGACGCGCTGCTCGAAGGCGTCACCGGCGAGTCGCAGAAGCTCGACAAGGAAGAAGACGGCGGCGGCATCCGCGACTACGACATCGCCAACCAGGAGCGCATCGTCCGTGGGCGCATGCCCACGCTCGAGATCATCAACGAGCGCTTCGCGCGCAACCTGCGGCTCGGCCTGTTCAACTTCATGCGGCGCAGCCCCGAGGTCGCGGTCGGCCCGGTGCGCGTGATCAAGTATTCGGCTTTCCTGCGCGACATCGTCGTGCCCACCAACATCAACATCGTTTCGGCAGCACCGCTGCGCGGAAACGCGCTGCTGATCTTCGATCCGAATCTGGTGTTCGCGGTGATCGATACGCTGTTCGGCGGCACCGGCAAGCTGCACGCGCGCATCGAAGGCCGCGACTTTTCGCCGACCGAGACCCGCATCATCCAGCGCTTGGTCGACGTGGCGCTCGCCGAGTACACGAAAGCCTGGGGCGGACTGTTCCGCTTCAATTTCCAGTACCTGCGCTCGGAGATGCACACGCAATTCGCCAATGTCGCCACGCCGTCGGAGATCGTCATCGCGACCACCTTCACGGTCGAGGTCGGCGAGCAGAGCGGCGAAGTGCACATCTGCTTCCCGTATTCGACGCTGGAGCCGATCCGCGACGTGCTGTACTCGACCAGCCAGGGCTCGGCCGGCGAGCCCGACCGGCGCTGGCTGCAGGTGCTGAAGAACGAGATCCAGGCGGCCGAGGTCGAGCTGGTCGCGACGCTGGCGCGCACGACGCTGACCGTCGGCGAGCTGCTGAAGCTGCGCGTCGGCGACTTCGTCGAACTCCCGCTGAAGGAGCTGATCCACGCGCACGTCGACGGCGTGCCGGTGATGGAGTGCCGCTTCGGCGCGGTCAACGGTCACACCGCGATCCGCATCGAGAAACTGCTGAAGTACTCGCACTACACCGACGGACGATCCGTCGAAGGAACCGACCGATGAGCGAACAACCCGACCCCGCACAGGGCAGCGGCGACGACTGGGCTGCCGCGCTCGCCGAGCAGAAAGCGGCCGAGGGCTCCATGACCGTCGATGCCGCGCAGCCCGCCAACATCTTCCAGCGCCTCACACCGGGCACCCCCGGCGCGGCCGAAGGCGCGCAGGACATCGACCTGATCCTCGACATCCCGGTCACTCTGACCGTCGAGCTCGGCCGCACGAAGATCCCGATCAAGCACATCCTGCAGCTTGCGCAGGGCTCGGTGATCGAACTGGACGCGCTCGCCGGAGAGCCGATGGACGTGCTGGTCAACGGCTGCCTGATCGCGCAGGGCGAGGTCGTCGTCGTCAACGAGCGGTTCGGCATCCGCCTGACCGACATCGTCACGCCGAGCGAACGGATGCGGAGATTGCACAAATGACCGTCGGCCGTCGGCCGGCGCGCGAGATCCGGGGCGTCTTCGCGGCGTTGGCGCTGGCCAGCGCGCCGGCCTATGCGCAGGCGCCGGCCGAAGGCCCGTCGCTGGTGCCGATGGTCGTCGCGCTCGTCTTCGTGCTGGCGCTGATCCCGTTGGCGATGTGGCTGCTGAAGCGGCTCGGCGGCGTGCAACCGGCCGGTGCCGCAGGGCTACGCGTCGTCGCGCAGCTTGCGCTGGGTCCGCGCGAGCGCATCGTCGTCGTCGAAGCCGGCGAACGCTGGCTGCTGCTCGGCGTCACCGCTGCGAGCATCAACCGCGTCGGCTCGCTGCCCAAGGGCGACGCGAGCGCGCTTGCCGGCTCGGCGACATCCTTCGCCTCGCTGATGGCAAGAGTGCAGAAGTGAACGCGCGATCGAAGTCCCGCCGGCCCCCCTTTGCAAAAGGAGGGTTGGTGCGCAGCCTGCTGTCACTCACCCCATCTTTTTTTAAAAACGGGGGCCGGGGGGGATTTCTCGTCC
>JBKBSH010000332.1:0-3082 GCA_046291795.1 Burkholderiaceae bacterium
GTCGGTTCCGGGTGCGACCGTGTTGAACACGGTGCCGTACCGACGGACGTTCTCGTGCAGCAGCTGCAACCGCCGGTCGGTTTCGTCCGTATCGACGAGGATTTCGTAGCGGATCGACTCCATCTTGGGCGGCACGTCTTGTCGCACACCGTGCAGCCGGACCTCGACGCCGCGCAGTTCGAACTTCAGCATCGGCACGACGCGTTCGATACCCTTGATGATGCAGGCGGCGAGCGCCGCCAGCAGCAGTTCGGCCGGATTGAATGCGGTCGGACTGCCGGCCAGATCGGTGTCGAGCGCAATCCTGGCCTGCTTGCAGCGCGCTTCGCTGGCCCGCGCGCTCAAGCGCACGGCCCAAACGTCGAACTCGAGCTTGCTCGCCGGCACGCCGTCGTGCTGTGCAGTCATGGCGTTTCCCTCGGGCTCCGAAACAACAAGGCCAGCATCTGCCGACGTTCCGCCGCGGTCGGCCAGCCGGCATCCGCGGGGGCAGCGGTCCATTTCACGCGCCCGTGTGCGTCGACGCGAACGACGCCGTAAGTTTCGTTGACCACCGCGTCGGGCTCGCCGCCCTTCAGCCGCACGTACCAGTCGGCCACCCGCAAGGTCTGGCCGGCCAGCATTGGCGCGCTGGCCTCGTGGCGAATGAGCGCAACGTAAAGCGCATGCGGAGCCGCGTGCACGCCGCCGGTCTCGTCGAGCAGGAACACGTAGGACGCGTGCCCGTCGCGCAGCGTGCGGCCGGACCAATCGACCGTGCTGTACACCGGCGCGAAGCCGCCACCCGGCGTGCGGAAGTTGGTGGTCTGTCCCTGGTACAGCCGAGCAGCCAGCCATTGCACGTCGCCCGCGTAGACGTAGGCGCGCACGTCGAACTTCATCGTGTGCGGGCCACGATCGCCGTCGATCCGCCGCTCGCCCGGCGGCACCAGCGCCTGCGCGACGTAGTCGCCGTCGAGGATGTCCTTCCAGACGCGGCGCGTCAACTTGTCGCCGCGGTAAGCGGCACGACTGCCGAAGCCGGCGGTCGGCTTGAAAAACAGCCCTCGACGCGCGGCCCACAGCCGATCGGCGGCAGCCGCGGTCACGACCTCGGTGCGCGGCACGTTGTCCACCAGGATCTGCCGTGTGGCTTCAGGCACGCCGAGCGCCCGCAGCCGGTTGTCGTCGCTGAACAGCGCCAGCAACCGCTTTTCCGCGTAGAGCGCATGCGCCTGCGGGTGCGGCGTCAGCACCACGCCTCCTTGCTCGTAGGCCGCGCGCAGCGTGGCGTTGGCAGGCTGGTCGAGGTAAAAGTCGGTAACGCGGTTGTAGACGAGATCGATCGCGAGTTCGCCATGCCATAGCGCGCCGTCGCGCCACCGCAGCGCCGTCGGGGCGGCGATCACCGCCTGCAGCCCGTGCCGCTCGAACAGTCGCTGGAACAGCAGGAACTCGGGATACAGGTATTGCTGCTCCGGCGCCTCGTCGACGATGGCGATGGTGGCCAGCGGCCGCGTGCGTCCGGCCAGGTGCCATTCGCGGCGGAACATCTCGACGATGCTTTGCTCGAACGCCGCGACGCTGGCGGCCGTGGGCACCATGGACTCCATCGCCGCGCAGCAGGCGCGCTGCGCCCGCGCCAGCACCGCATTGAGCATGGCGCCGCCGGCGTTCGTGTTTATCTCGATGAGCCCGAGCCGCCCTTGCGCGAGGTGGAAGTCGTAGCCGAAAAATACGCCGCGCGGTCCGCCCGGGTCTACGCGGGCGATGGCCGGCGCGGCCGCCAGGACGTGCTCGCGATAGGCCGGCAGCGCGACCAACGACTCCACCGCCCGTATCACCTCGGCGATGCGCCGTACCTGCGGCGTCGCGACGAACACCGGTTGAGCGGCGAAGAGCGAGGGTCGATCTTCGTGTACCAGCCGCGCCAGCTCGGGGGAACCGAACGCCTCGTCGAGCGTG
The DNA here is from genome assembly GCA_046291795.1 of Burkholderiaceae bacterium. GTDB lineage: Bacteria > Pseudomonadota > Gammaproteobacteria > Burkholderiales > Burkholderiaceae_F > DSNY01. Next base: position 1,945 of record JBKBSH010000332.1, read on the forward strand.
CGCACCAGTGCGTCGCGGTCGAGGCTCAGGCAGAAGCAGTCGCTGTTGAGCCGCTCGATCGACGCATCGGCGCGGGCCGCTTCAGTGGGCGCGACGGAGGACACGGCGGTCAGAAACCGGCGATATAGACGCACTCGGCGGCAAGGCGCGGGCGCGCCGCCGCCCATTGCAGACCCGGGCCGCACGCCCTCCGGATCGAGTGGCGGCTTCGACGACGCGTCACTGGGGGGCGCCGACGAGGCGGGCCGTGAGCTTTCTCGCCACGGGCGCCAGGAAGAAGATCACCGGCACGCCGACGACGTACGCAATGACGAAGGCCCGTATCCATCGCGTGAGGAACCCTTCCGCAAAGCCGACGTTGACCGCCGTGATGATGAAGGTCATCAGGACAATCATCATCGCGCCCATCACGAGCGAGAAGACGAGGTGAAATTTCTTCTGCGGGTTCATGGCCAATCTCTTCGTCGCGGATTCGTCAAGCGGCGGCGAGCCACTGCTCGATCTTGTCGCGGCTCGGCACGCCACCGGCGTGCACCACCTTGCCGTCGATGACGACGCCGGGCGTGCTCATGACGCCGTAGCCCATGATCTCGCGCAGGTCCTCGACCTTGCCGAGCGTGACCGGCACGCCCTTGGCCCGCGCCACCTGTTCGATCAGCGCCAGCGTCGTCTTGCAATTGGCGCATCCCGTGCCCAGAACCTTGATGTCCATCGTCATCTCCCTTGAATCGGATCCCGCGCCGGGATCACAGCACTGCGTTGAAAACGAACCCGACCAGCAGAATCCCTGCCGCGACCACGCCGACGAAGGTGGCGATCAGCCGCAGCTTCAGCACCTTGCGCAGGATCACCATCTCGGGCAGCGACAGCGCGATCACGCTCATCATGAAGGCCAGCACCGTGCCGAGCGCCGCACCCTTGGCGAGCAGCGCCTGCACGACCGGGATCACGCCGGCGGCGTTGGCATACATCGGCACGCCGATCGCCACCGCCAGCGGCACCGCCCACCAGACGTCCTTGCCCATGAACGAGGCCATGAAGTCGGCCGGCACATAGCCGTGGATGCCGGCGCCGATGGCGATGCCGGCGAGGATGTACGGCCAGACGCGGCCGACGATCTCGCGCACCGACGCGAAGC